>CATPAT010000116.1 GCA_955652155.1 uncultured Chthoniobacterales bacterium
GAATTGGCGATTGCCACGAAACCTTGTCGCGGAAATATATTCCCTCGCCAATCGCCGGCAACAACGCGAGCGCGATAAGGATGAGCCCTTCTCGAACTGCGCGCAATTTCACCGGTCAGCGTTCTAGGCCGCCGGCCGGAGATGCAGGCGGCGTGGCGGTTTTTGGTGCCGGTGTATTGGCAACATTCGGCCTCACCGCCGGTGGAAGGCCGGGCGGAGTCGTCACCACGACGTTCAGGTAGAACGACTTGGGAGCTTCCTTAGGATAATCAGTCTGAATCTGCAGCGCGGTTCCCATCGGATGGCTTGTATCTTTTGGGGTAACTTCGATGGTCCATTCGCCAGCTTTGCCCGGCTCCACTTTGGATTCGAAGTTCTGGTTTGATTTGATCGTTATCTCTTTAGCCGGAAACTCTTTTGCCGCTTTCACGGAAACTTTTTTCGGCTTCGGCTCTTCCCCATTCTGCCAGTAAACAACTGGCGGTTTGATCTCCAGCGTCGGCGCGATATTCGCCTTGAGAGTGAGAATGGCCGTGGCCTGAGTCGGGTTCGGATCGTCCGTTTGCACCGTCACGGTCTTCAACTGCTGGCCGGTACGATCGCCAATCGTAAAGGTCGCAACGATTTCACCCTTCTCGCCGGGATTCACGACTTCCTTTTGGCTCTGCGTTGCCGTGCAACCACATGACGCCTTGACCGATTTAAAATGCACCGGCGTGGTGCCGGTGTTTTGATATTTGAAATGCGCGACAGCTGTTTTGTCGCCAGCGGAGGGATGTAATTCGATCGTGTTCTGTTCCCATTTCAGTTCGGCGCGCGCCGCGACACAGAGGAAGATCGACAATGTGAAAGTCAGGATGCGAGTTTTCATTTTTTCGAATAGGAGTGCTCAATATAATCAGACACGGCGTCTCGCCAAGAGCGTGGTGTGGTTCCAATTAGTTGCGTATATTTCGCACTGGAGAGAACGGAATAGACCGGGCGCCGTGCGACCCAGTTTTTCATGTCGGCAAGGGTCAATGCGCCAACAGTTTTGACCTTGAGTGGAATGTTGAGTCTGTGGCAGCAGTCGATCGCGTGCTGCGCGTACTCCTGCCAGCTGCATTGGCCCGAGTTTGAGAAATGCAAGACGCCGCCGGGCGCATCAACATGGAAGAACGATTGCAACATCTCGGCAATATCGCTGGTGTAAGTTGGGGTAGAGAATTTATCGGCGACAGCGTTGATCTGTTCTTCTTCACGTCCCCGCTTAATCATCGCGTCGACAAAGCTGGGACGGTCAGGACCGAATACCCACGACACGCGAATCACCAGATGCCTGTCCGCCGTAGCCTTGGCGGAGGCGGATCGATCTTGCGTTTGCAATACCAGTTTCTCGCCGGTGCGCTTGGATTCTCCATAAACGCTGATTGGTTTGACGGCGTCGCATTCGGTATAAGGCTCACGTTTCTCGCCATCAAACACGTAATCGGTACTGAAATGGATCATCTTCGCGTTTTTGTCCCGGCAGATTCGAGCAACCAGCTGCGGCCCCTCGGCGTTGATCGCGAACGCCTGATCAATTTCCTGTTCGCAAAGATCGACATCCGTCATCGCCGCGCAGTTGATTAGCAGGTTGAACTCGAGCGGAGAGAGGTTGTCCTGAATTTGGCTTTGATTCGCGAGATCAAGCTGCGCGTGATTAAAACCGGTAACGTCGAATTTCCCCTGATACGCGCGCACGAGCGCAGCGCCCAGCCGGCCACTCGCGCCGATAATTACGATCTTCATGTTGTAGCTGCCGCCGTCACTGGCGGCAGAAAGGAGACCTGCCGGTGAGGACACCGGCCGCTACAACGCACCGAGTGCAAATTCATCTGTGGAAATTCAGTAACGTCCAGCCCGCTCGAGTAACGGTTGCCACCACGTTTGGTTGTCGATGTACCACTGAATCGTTGTTTCCAAGCCCTCCTTGAAATCCTTGCGCGGCTTCCATTTCAATTCTTTCTGGGCAAATGACGAATCGATCGCATAGCGGCGATCGTGTCCGAGGCGGTCTTTGACGAATGAAATCAAACTCTCCGGTTTGCCCAGTTGCTTCAAAATCATTTTCACCAGATCGAGGTTCAGCATCTCGTTGCCACCGCCGAAGTTGTAAACGGCGCCGGGTTTTCCTTCGAACAGCGCCGCCACCACCGCTGCACAATGGTCCTGGACGTGGATCCAATCGCGCACGTTCATTCCGTCGCCATAGACCGGCAATGGTTCATCGCGCAACGCTTTGATGATCATGAGCGGAATCAATTTTTCCGGAAACTGATAGGGACCGTAGTTGTTCGAACAGCGCGTCACGACGACTTCCTGGCCATAAGTTCTATGATGAGCGAGTGCCAGAAGATCGGCGCCGGCTTTGCTGGAAGAATAGGGCGAGCTCGGATCGAGCGGCGATTTTTCGGTGAACTTCCCGGTCTTGCCTAACGAACCGTAAACTTCATCCGTGGAAATTTGGACGAAACGCTGGACGCCGTGTTTTCTCGCGGAATTGAGCAGCACACTGGTGCCGATAACGTTGGTGTGAATGAAATTCTCCGGCGAATTGATGCTGCGATCGACGTGCGACTCGGCCGCGAAATTGACGACGGCAAAAAATTGGTGCTCGAGCATGAGCGCGTCCATCGCGTCGGCGTTGGCGATGTCGGCTTTGAAAAATTCATAGCGCTCGCCATGTTCTTCGACCACGCCGTCGAGACTGGCGAGGTTGCCGGCATAAGTGAGCGCGTCCACATTTGTGACCGAGGCCGGCTTGTAATGTTGCAGAATGTAGCGAATAAAATTGCTCCCGATGAAACCGCAGCCGCCGGTCACGAGAATTCGCACAGCAAGAGCTAGCAGCGCCGAGGCCGGCGCGCTAGAGGATTTTCCTCTCCTCGACGATTACGTCGGCACTTGGAAAAACGCGCTCGCTGAAAGTGAGTGGACGCCTTGGCTTATCGTCGGTCTCGCCGCGTTCCTGCGATTTTTTTTGCTCGAAATGAAGCCGCCGCATTTCGATGAAGGAATCAACGGCTGGTTTGTGGATCAAATGGTCAGGAACGGATTCTACAGATATGACCCCACTAACTACCACGGTCCGCTTCATTTTTATGTACTGTTTCTCTCGCAGACATTGTTCGGCCGTAATCTTTGGGCGTTGCGATTACCGGTTGTCCTGGTCAGCATCAGTTGCGTTTGGTTGACGTTAAAATTTGAACCGTTTGTCGGTCGTAACGTCAGCCGGCTGGCAGCGCTGGCCATGGCGGTCTCGCCCGGTTTTGTTTTTTACGGGCGCTACTCCATTCACGAAGTCTGGCTCGTGCTCTTTACCATGTTGTTCTTCCTCGGGCTGTTTGGGCTCTGGAAATTTGGGACCGCCAATTATCTCTGGTGCACCGGGATGGGCTTGACCGGCATGATTTTGTCGAAGGAAACATACATCCTTCACGTCGGCTGTGCCGTGATCGCGGTGGGCGTCTGCTGGATTTCAAATTATTTCAACAAGCTCGAGGACACGCGACCAGCAACCCAAACCTGGGATTATGTCGATCTTGCAGTTGTGATCGGCACCGGTGTCGTTCTGATTATTTTCTTTTATTCAGGCACGTTCTTTAACTGGAACGGAGTGAAAGGTCTTTATCAGGCATATTTGCCCTGGTTCAAAACCGGCAGTGAAGGTCACGGGCACGAAAAGCCCTGGTATTATTGGCTGAGACTAATCGCGCGCTATGAGTGGCCGGTTCTTGGCGGATTAGTTCTTTGCCTGTTCAGTAGCCGGTTCAAGAACGTGCCTCTGCGTTATCTTGCCATTTACGGCGCGGGAACAGTCATCGCCTATAGCATCGTCAAGTATAAGACCCCGTGGTGCATTATTAGTTTCATCTGGCCGTTCACACTCATTTTCGGCGCCGCGGCCGCAGTGACACCTCTAATATATAAGAGAGTGGTCTATGTTGTATCCGCAATCCTCCTGACCGGCTCCCTCGGATATTGCATCTGGTTGAACTATTTTCGCTGCACCACCGAGACTGAGCCTTACGTTTATGTGCAGACCTATAACGACGTTTACAAGTTGACGGACCCTTTACTGCAGTTGGCTCACTCCGATCCGCGTGCCTACCAGTTGGTCGGACACATTATTCGCGCGAGCCCTTATCCGTTACCGTGGATGCTCGATGATTTCGGGCGGGTGGGATATTACGAGAAGGACAATCTGCCGGCCAAAATGGACGGCGATTTTCTCCTCGTGCAGCAGGACAAGATCGCCACGGTTGAAGCAAAGCTTCACGAATCTTACTACACCTTCCCGATGACAATCCGGCCTTACCAGGATCCGTCCAAGGCCTACTTTAATGCCAAAACCTTCAAGAGTTTTTTCCCCGGACGATGGCCCGATTTGACCGGAGCGGAGCCAACGCCTGCTCCGAGCCCAAACCCAAGCCCAACTAAATGAAATGGCTCTCTGGCGGGCTGACGTTTGTAAACCTCGCCACCATTTGCGGATTATTTATTGGGATGCTCGCCGGCGGATTGAGCACCGCGGTGGCATTGGCCGCCCTTATATTAGCGGCGGGATTCGCTCTCTTAGCATATCTTAGAACAACAGATCCAAAGGCGCAGGCCGACGCCGTCGGCTCCGACAAATCCAAAATCGGGAAATACCGCAGCCTCCCGATCTGGATTTTGGCCGCCTTCTTCACCATTTTTGCGGTCCGCTCATTTTGCTGGCTGCTTTTTGTCGATGGAACTGAATTTAAAATTCAATCTCCCGTAAACCTGGGTGATCTCGGCCTTCACATCACTCACATCAGTTTGTTCGCCAATGGCGTTCGGCTTTGGCCATCCAACCCGATTTATGTCTTCAGCCATCACCTTCGTTATCCGGCCGGGATCGACTTGTTTAATGCGCTGCTGTTAAAGTCCGGTCTCAGTCTGATTCACGGTCTGGTTTGGGTTGGCCTGGTCGCTTCCGTGGCTACGTTTTACACCTTCTATCGCTGGGGCGGAGGCTTTGCTATCGCCGGTTTTCTCTTCAACGGTGGTCTCGCCGGCTTTCAATTTCTGCGCGATTTTAAATTCGTTGATTATCAGGACGTCAATAACATCGCCTGGAAAAGTATTCCGCTGACAATGTTCGTGACTCAACGTGGTTTGCTTTATGCGATACCCGCCGGCTTAATCTTACTCTGGCATTGGCGCGAAAAATATTTTCGCGCGAGTCAAGATCGCCAATCGGCGCGGCTTCCATTCTGGGTGGAGCTTTTGCTTTACGCCTCGATGCCGCTCTTTCATCTCCATACGTTCATGGCGCTCAGCATCGTGCTCGTGTGTCTCTTTGTGGCCGGTGATCCGCAGATTCGTGGACACATTGTCACGCTCGTGTTGAGCGCTCTCATTCCGGCGACGTTCTTTGTCTGGCTCATTAGCGATCATTTCCTCGCTGGTTCAGTCCTCGAATTCCATCCCGGCTGGGCCCAGAACGAAGGTGAATTTAGAATGTCGTTCTTTCGATTCTGGTTCTTCAATTTCGGAATCTTGGTTCCGCTGGTCCTCACTTTGATCGGCCTGATCGCCTGGCAATTGTACCAATCGCATCAGACCAGACGACTCGAGTTATCTGCCACGATTGCGATCGGAGTCGGCACATTCGTGTTGGCTGTTTGGCGTATCGGGAAACACGGATTCGCCTGGAGTTGGGTAATTGTAATTCTGTTCGCGTTGATCTTGCTCGCATGGTCAGCAGCCCGCATCGCAAAAAATGGATTCGGCTGGGAAAAAAAGCTGCCGGAAGAGATCGCCTTTATCTTCGCAGCCATCGCGATCTTTATCTTCTTTTTCTCGATCAAGACGGCGCCGTGGATCTGGGACAATTTGAAAATAGGAATCTGGGCTTACTTCATCGTGCTCCCCTTCTTGTGGCGGCAATTGATCATGCAATGGGAGGTGCCGGTTCGGCTCGCGGTCTGCTTTGCGCTCTTTACCTCCGGGTTCGTAAGTTTGTTTGGCGGTCTCGCCGCGGGGAAAGATGGTTTTGGTTTCGCGAATCGCGGCGAAGTCGACGCCGTCGGCTGGGCTGTTAGCAAGATGCCTTTGGAAGCGCGTTTTGCGGCCTACCCGACTTATAATCACCCACTCCTGCTCGATGGTCGAAAAGTCGTGATGGGATATCCCGGACACCTTTGGACACAGGGATTCGAAGATTACGGCAAAACGAACGAGCTACTCACCCAACTGATGCAGGGCGCTCCGAATTGGCCCGATCTCGCCCGGACGCTGCACGTGCGCTACATCTTTTGGGGCCGCGAAGAAAAAACAAATTACGCATCGAGCACGCGCCCCTGGGAAAAAACGGCAACACTGGCCGCTTCCGGAACTTGGGGCGCGATTTACGATTTGGAATCGGCGCGATCGCAAGTGCCGGCGACTACTCAGTGATGTTTGGTCAACGCGCCTTCGTCAGCGCGTTTAATACCAGCTGACCCTGCGCAACCTGTTTGCCGTCGATCAGCGCTTCGACCTCAAATTGTAGCAGTTCATCCACTGCGGCCACCCTTCGCGCGCGCAGAACGATTCGTTCCTCCGGCCGCACCGCCTGAAAAAATTTCATCTGCCGAATGGCCGAGAGCAGAAAGCGCCGTTGCGCCTGTTCCGGATGGGCTGACGCCGCAGCTATGCCGGCAGTTTGGGCAAGCGCTTCCGTCAAGATCACCCCGGGAACGAGCGGATCACCCGGAAAATGCCCTGCTAACATGGGATCGTTGCTCGAAAACTGCGTTTCGCATTCAGCCGATACGCCCGGCTCGCACGCGATCAACTTCCGCACGAAAACAAATGGAGGCCGGTGCGGCAAACCAAGGAACTGACCAGCGACAACTGATGAGTGACCAGATTCAACTGCCGCCGTTTTCTTTTTTCTTGTCACTCGTTACAACCGCCAGTCCGGCTCGGACTCACTCGCCACTTTCCTTTACCCATTAACGAAGTAGGCGAACTTCCAGCTGCCCCTGACACGCGTAATTCCGATCCGGTAGCCGTCGTAATTGAGCGATGGATCGGCAAATTGCGGCGGCGAGACCATGAACGCGCCTTTCTTGACGAATCGCTCCGACAAAATGCCGTCCAGCTCCGGCCAGAGGTTTTCCTGTTCCCAATATTGAAAAACGCCCGGGCCCGCCATCGGCGGGTCAAGCTTGTAGCCGAAATCATCCGTCACCATCGATTTGATTGCTTCCACATCCCGCTTCGCTACCGCCTTGCGAAGTCGGCCGACAAATGCCTGAAAATCGACATCGGTGCCTTCCTCGCGAAGGTCCGCTTTGGCTTTCTTCTTGAGCTCGGCCTGCTTGAGTTTTTCCTTTTTTTGCTGGGGCGTTTGGCAGCCCGCGAAAACGAATGCGAGCGCAAGCAAACTGGTAAGCAGGATTCTCATCAGCCTAACGTCTGTCACGTTTGCGACTTGGATTCAAGGCTGGACCCGCAGGAATGTGTCGACGGCGTTCGGTCACGGTGTTGCGATCGGCGGAGTTTGAACGGATGCGCAAGAAAGATCCAATAAATAGCGCTGGCAAGATCGGCCATCGACGCCGGCGGACTGGTTAGGCGCAAGGGACCTTGGCGCAGAGCGGCAAAAACATTCTCGATCGTCAACGCTGTTAAACGCGGAATGCTCGTGTAATGACGCCCGAAAGCGTGCAATTGGTGCGCGTCGGATGTCGCGATCAACGGTTTGCTAAATTGGGCGGCCACTTTCGCAGCGCGCCGATTTGGGTTGAGCAATCCCTTGTGAAAATGGCAGAGCTCGATCGCGTCAAAGCAATCGATCTCTTCAAGCAGGCGCGGGCCGATCGAACCGCCTAGCACATAAAACGGATGGGGCGCGATGGTAAAGATCGACATTCCGCGGCGGGCACGAAGTTGGCGCAGGTCCTCGAAATTCTTCAATCCTGCCACTTCAGAAGCTGTCACGTTCAGCAAAATCGCATCCGCGCCTTGCAACCGCACTTCGGCCGCCGGAATGAGCAAAATCCCCATCGCCGCTGCATCCGCGAAAACTTCCACCCGATCGAACACTGCATCGTGCAACGTGATGGCAAGGACACCGAAACCGAGCTGCTTCGCGCGCCCGAGCAATTGATGCGCCGAATAATCGATCACATCCTTCGGATCGTCGAGGGTGTGGATGTGAAGATCGACCCTGATCCAGTCTTCGTTATCGATCTTGCTCATAATCTTCCTCTTAGTCTCGATCACGACCATGAGCAGGAGCAAGAGAAGGGCCGGACAAAGCGCTTGCGAGGGATATTGCTCTATTTAACATTCACTGCTCACGCTTCGATTCGCAAGGAGCTCGGGTGGTGGAATGGCAGACACGTACGTTTGAGGGGCGTATGCCGAAAGGCATGCGGGTTCAAGTCCCGCCCCGAGCACCAAATCTTTCGCCGCGCCAACAATTTTGCGGCTCCATTATTTTCCTGATTCAAGCCGCTCAAGAAAAAGGACTTAGCGGAATTGCTTCCGGCGCCTGAAAAATCTACGAATCCGCTCCTCCAGCGAGATTCGATCCCCTCTCGATGGCACGCCAGCGGAAAAGTGGGGACCGGCCGGCAAATGGAAGCGCCGCCAAAAAGGGAAACGGCAGCACCGTCTGTGCGTTGTGTGGACGAATCATGAGTTCCGGGAGTCCTGCCAGCCAGGAGCCGGTCATCTACAGTGTCTGTCCGTCATGCAAGCGAATGCCGCACCGCAATCCCGGATCGATCGCGTCACTTTGCTAGCTCGACCAGAATCGCTTTCTGCACATGCAATCGATTTTCCGCCTGATCAAAAATCGTTTGCGCATGCTGCTCGAAAGTCTTCGCATCGATCTCTTGTCCGCGATGCGCCGGTAGACAATGCATCACCATCGCGCCGGGTTTGGCCAACTTCACCACGGAATCGTTGATCCAGTATGGTCCGAGCTCGGCTTCTCGCCGCGCTTCCTCCGCTTCTTTGCCCATCGAAACCCAGATGTCGGTGTAAAGCACGTCGGCATCGCGTGCCGCAGCGGCCACATCGTCCGTGCAGGTCACGCGCCCCCCCGCGCGCTCGAGCAATTTCTTTTTCGGCTGATACTTTTTGTGCGACGCGATCCGTAATTCAAAATCCAATTTTCCCGCCGCGAAAAGCCACGACCGCGCGGTGTTTGAAACACCGTCACCGACGTACGCGACCACCGCCTGGTCGATTTTCCCGCGTTTCTCGATAATCGTGAAAATGTCGCCCAGAATCTGGCACGGGTGCTCCTTATCGGTCAGCGCATTGATCGTCGGGACGCCGGAAAACTCCGCGAACTCCTCGATGTCGCTCTGTGCATACGTCCGAATGACTGCGCCGTGAATCATTCGCGCCAGGACGCGCGCCGTGTCCTTGATCAATTCACCGCGACCGAGCTGCGCGTCCGCCGCATTCAAGTAAATCGTTTCGCCGCCGAGCTCGCGAATTCCGACGTCGAACGAAACCCGCGTCCGGGTGGACGGTTTGGAAAAAATCAAAGCCCAGGTTTGCCCTGCGAGCGGCTGCGCCGAAATCTTGCCGCGATTTGTTTTGAGTTCGGCCGTCCGGCGGAGGATCCGCTCGATCTCCGTCCGCGAAAGCTGCTCGATACTCAGCAAATGTTTCATTCAATTCTTCCTCTCAATCTTTCTCGGCAAGATCGACAACTAGTTTTTTGATAATGCGCAATCCTTCCTCCGCTTCGCCGCGAGAAAGATTCAATGCCGGCAACAATCGAGCCACCAAATTGCCCGCCGGCACGGTGAGGAGATTTCGGCGGTGCAGCTCCTTCACGATCTCGACCGCTTTAAACTGCGGTTGGAATTCAATTCCAATCATCAACCCGAGCCCGCGCACGACTTTCACCACTTTCGGAAATCGCTGCTGAACTGTTTGTAATTCGCGCAAAAGGAAATCGCCCGTGTTGCGAGCGTTCCCAGCCAGATTTTCGCGCTCGATCACGTCAAAAATCTTGAGCGCAACCGCGCACGCCAGCGGGGTGCCGCCGAACGTGCTCGCGTGTGTGCCGGCGGAAAGAACGTTCGCGAATTTTTCTCGCACCCAAAACGCGCCCATCGGAAATCCCCCGCCCAACGACTTCGCCATCGAGACCGCATCCGGGACAAGATCGACATGTTCGTCTTCGAGAATGCGCTGCCAGCTTTGGAATTTTCCGGTGCGGAAATGGCCCGCCTGCACTTCGTCGAATAGCAAAAGTAAATCCTGTTCATCACAAAGCCGGCGCAGACCTATCAAATATTCCGGTTTGGCAATAGTGATGCCACTTTCACCCTGCACTGGCTCGATTAAAATGGCTGCAGTTTTTGGCGTAATCGCACGTCGCATCGCGTCGAGGTCGTTGATCGGCACCTGCTTGAATCCTTCGACCGCCGGTTCGAAACCCTTTCTCACTTTTTCCTGACCGGTTGCCGCGATCCCAGCCAGAGTTCGGCCGTGAAACGAATCGACCGCTGTGATGATTTCGTAGCGGCCATCGTCATGTCCAAATTTTCGGGCCAATTTGAACAGACCTTCGTTCGCCTCCGCGCCGCTGTTGCAGAAAAACACCCGCCCCGGCGCGATAAGATCGACAATTCGTTTCGCCAGCCGTCCCTGGAGCTCATTATAATATAGATTGGAAACGTGGATCAGCTTTTGCGACTGCTCGGTCAGCGCTTCTGTAATCTCAGGATGGGCGTGGCCTAACGAGCAAACCGCGATTCCGCCGGCAAGATCGAGATAGCGCTTTCCATCGACGTCCCAAACGTAGCTCCCCTCACCGCGCTCCAACACGAGATCGAATCGGGCGTAAGAAGGAACGACAAACTTCTCGAACGTCTCATGCACCTGCCCTGCAGTTCGGCGTTGGACGTTGGGCGCCTGCCGCGCCGTAGCCTTGCGAAGGCGGGTTGAGCGTTGGACATTTTCTGCCGTTTTCATAATACAACCTCCGTCCCGACTCCGGCGTCGGTGAAGATTTCGAGCAAAACGGAATGCGGAATTCTCCCGTCCACAAACTGGACTTTTTCAACGCCGCTCTCAATCGCGGCGATCGCGGAGTCCACTTTTGGAATCATCCCTTCGCCGATCACGCCAGCTTTTCGCCACTTCGGAACTTCGCTCACGGCTAAATGCGTCAACAAACTGGAATCTTTTTTTGGATGTCGCAGCAAACCAGGCACGTCGCTCATGAACACCAAGCGGCGCGCCTTTAACGCAATCGCCGTTTTCGCCGCCGCAATGTCGGCGTTGCAGTTGTAAATTTTACCGTCATCGCCATGCGCGGTCGGACTGATCACCGGCGTGACGCTGCGTCGGATGCATTCGCGCAATGATTCCACGTTCACGTCGCAGACTTCGCCGACGAAACCAAGATCGACATCTTCACCCTTTTCACTTCTCGCTGAATATTTGCGGCAGCGAAAAATCTCGGGACCGGCGAAACCGCGCGCTTTCCCGCCGAAGTCCTCGATCGCTTTCACAATTTCAGGATTGATTTCGCGCGACAGAACACGATCGACGATTTTCGCGCTGGCGGCAGCGGTCACTCGATAGCCGTGCACGAACTCGGATTTCACACCGGCTTCCTCGAGCGCACGCGTGATTGCTTTGCCGCCGCCATGCACTACCACCGGATTAATTCCGACCGCTTCGAGAAAAACCACGTCGCGGGCGACCCGGTGCCGTTCTTCCGGATCGGGCGAGTCCATGAAACTGCCACCGTACTTCACCACGAAGATCTGGCTCCGGAAACGTTGAATGTAAGGCAACGCCTCGAGCAACGTCGCCGCTTTCGAAATGATTTTTTTCATCAGCCGCCGAGGGTCGCGGGATCAGTGATATTGCCTTTGTTGAACGCGACGTAGTTTTCCGTGAGGTCAGCGGCGTAAAGCACGAACTCGCCGCGGCCACGATGAAGATCCACGTGTAGGTCAAAGTCTGGCGCTGCAGTGATTTTGGCCAGCGTTTTCAAGGCGACATTTGTCGGACGACCGCGTCGAAATGCAAAAAGAATTTTGCGGGTGCCGAGTCGCGCGTAACCGACATCGACAATCGTTTCATCGACATCAGCTTTTGAATAGCCGAGCGCGCAGAGAATTCGGCCCCAGTTCGGGTCGCCGCCGCACCAGCTCGTGCGCACGAGCGAGCTGTTGGCAATCGCGCGCGCGGCCGCTTCTGCTTCACGATCGTTCCGCGCGCCGCGAAGGTGAAGCGCGATAAATCGCGAAGTTCCTTCGCCGTCGCGCACGATCATCTTGGCCAACTCGAGACAAACGAAATTCAGCGCATTCTGAAATTGGGAACGCCGAATTTCGGATTTGGAGTTCCCGGCAAGTCCATTCGCTAGCGCGATCACTGAATCGTTCGTGCTCATGTCGCCATCCACCGTGATTCGGTTGAAACTTTTCCCGGTCGCAATCTTGAGCGCCTGCTTGAGCGCGCGCGGCTCAATCGCCGCGTCGGTGGTAATAAATCCTAGCATGGTCGCCATTCCCGGCTGAATCATGCCGGCGCCTTTGCAGATTCCGCCCATCCGAACTGTTGATTTGCCAACCTTGAACTCAACCGCGATTTCTTTGCGATGCGTGTCGGTGGTCATGATCGCCTCGGCGACTTGCCGCGCGTTCGATGTCGATCTTGCAATCCGCGGCGCGCACGCTCGAATTCCGCGCTCGATATTCTTCATCGGCACCGACACACCGATCCTACCGGTCGAACAGACGAGTACGTCTTCCGCGGAGATTCGCGCTGGCAAACTTGACCGCTTAAAGCGGTGAAGTTTATCGAGCGCGGATGCTACGAGCTGAGTCATTGTTTGGGCATCGCGAAGTCCCTGCTGGCCAGTGCAGGCGTTGGCGTTTCCTGAATTCACGACGATTGCTCGCGCAAATCGCTTCGTCGCGCGTTGCCGGCTAATTTTTACCGGCGCGGCGCAGACCTGGTTAGTCGTAAACACTCCCGCTACCGCCGCCGCAGTATCGGAAACAATCAAAGCAAGATCGCGCTTTTGTCCTTTCTCGGAGCCCTTGCCGGTGCCCAGCTTTTTGATGCCGCAGAAAACCGCGGCGAATTTGAAACCGCAGGGGGCGCAAATCGAACCGGGAATTTGTCGAAACAGATTTTTCAAATCAGCCCAGCGGTCTCGGTAAAGCCAAGCATCAGATTCATGCACTGCACAGCCTGACCGCTCGCGCCTTTAACGATGTTATCGATCGCGCTCATGACCACCAGACGATGGGTCCGCTGGTCGATCTTCCAGGCGACGTCGATGAAGTTTGTGCCGACCACGTTTTTCGTGTCGGGTAGGCGTTCGTCGCCAAGTAAACGGACGAACGGTTCCTCGCCGTACGCGCCGTTAAAAACGACAGCCGGATCCATGTTGACGACGTTGCCCGCGATATCGGCATAAATCGTTGTCACAATTCCACGATTCACCGGGACCAGATGAGGAGTGAATTGAGCCACAATTTTTTCGCCGGCCAAAATCGACAGCTCCTGTTCGATCTCGGAAAGATGCCGGTGTTTTGGGACGCCGTACGGCCGGACGCTCTCGTTGCACTCGGAAAAAAGATAATCGCTTTCAAGTTTGCGCCCTGCGCCGGTCACACCGCTCATGCTC
>CATPAT010000117.1 GCA_955652155.1 uncultured Chthoniobacterales bacterium
ATCGAGCTCGAAGATCCGTATGAAAATATGGGCGCGCAGCTCGTTCGCGAAGTCGCTTCCAAAACTTCGGACGTGGCGGGCGACGGCACAACCACGGCGACCGTTCTCGCGGAATCAATTTACCGCGAAGGTCTCCGCAACGTCACCGCCGGCGCAAACCCCACCTCGTTGCAACGCGGCATCATGAAAGCCGTCGAAGCGATCGTCGAGGAGCTGAAGAAAATCTCCAAGAAAGTAAGCGATCGCACTGAGATCGCGCAGGTCGCGACCGTTTCGGCCAACTGGGACAAGACGATCGGTGAAATCATTGCCGACGCCATGGACAAGGTCGGCAAGGACGGCACGATCACGGTCGAGGAAGCGAAATCAATCGAGACCACTCTCGAAGTGGTCGAGGGCATGCAGTTCGACAAAGGTTATCTGTCGCCCTACTTCGTCACCAACGCGGAGGAGATGGAAGCCATCCTCGAAAATCCGTACATCCTGATTTACGAAAAGAAAATCTCGAGCTTGAAGGACATGCTTCCGTTGCTTGAGAAAGTCGCGAAAGCTGGACGGCCGTTGCTCATCATCGCGGAAGACGTGGAAGGCGAAGCGCTCGCCACGTTGGTCGTGAACAAGTTGCGCGGCACGTTGCAAGTCTGCGCGGTCAAAGCTCCGGGCTTCGGCGATCGTCGCAAGGCGATGCTGGAAGACATCGCGGTATTGACCGGCGGAAAACTCATCAGCGAAGACCTCGGCATCAAGCTCGAGAACATCAAGCTGGAAGAGCTCGGCAAAGCCAAACGCGTTAGCATCGACAAAGAAAATACCACGATTGTCGAAGGTTCAGGCAAGAGTACCGACATCCAGGGCCGGGTCGCTCAGATCCGTCGTCAGATTGAAGAGACGACCAGCGATTACGATCGCGAGAAACTCCAGGAGCGACTGGCGAAACTCGCAGGCGGTGTTGCCGTCATTAATGTCGGCGCAGCCACCGAGACCGAGATGAAAGAGAAGAAGGCGCGCGTCGAAGACGCGTTGCACGCCACACGTGCGGCGGTCGAGGAAGGCATCGTCGCGGGTGGCGGTGTCGCATTCATCCGAGCCCAGAAATCGCTCGAGAACATGCGCGGCCTCGATGCCGATGAAAAAGTAGGCGTGCAGATCGTGCGTCGCGCGATCGAAGAGCCGATGCGGCAACTGGCCAACAATGCCGGCGCGGAAGGCGCGCTCATCGTTGAGGAAGTGAAGAAGCGCAAAGGCAACGAAGGCTACGACGTCGCCAAAGGCGAATATGTCGATCTAGTGAAGGCCGGCATTGTCGATCCAACCAAGGTCACGCGGAGCGCGTTACAAAACGCGGCCTCGATCGCGGGCCTGTTGCTCACCACCGAAGCACTCGTCACGGAGATACCTGAAAAGGAAAAAGCTCCTGCGATGCCTCCGGGCGGAATGGGCGGCATGGATTATTAAAAAACCAAAACAATAAATGAATTACAACAGCCGGGTCAGAAATGGCCCGGCTGTTTTGCTTTGCGGTCAAAACGATGGATCTACTCGAAGCGTTTTTCCGATTATTTCGCCGAAGTTTACAAAGGCGGCCACGCATCCAGTTAGGCAACGTGCCTCGGCATTTATTTGACGAAGCAACCCGAATCGTTGCCGACTACAGCGTATCGCTCATTTATCACGACAAACTTATTGGATCAGGAACGCTGGTCTCAATTGATCAACGCACGGGCATTCTGACCGCGCATCATGTGGCTTCGCTAATTAACTTCCGCGACGCATCGGAATCGCTGGGTCTTTGCATAGCCGAGTTCCCTCATAATTTTCAGATACCAACGTCGTTTTTGACCCACTGGCCAATCGGTGTTCCAAAGCGCACCGCTTACGGCCCAGATCTTAGCTTTATTGAAATCCCCGATTGTCCGCAACGAAGCCAGATTACTGCGAAGAAATCATTTTATTCGCTGACCGCGAACGCAGAGAAGAAAGTCAAAGAAGCCCGATTAAATTCGGGATTTTGGTTAGTGGCTGGCTGCCCGGATGAGCTCGTGCATGACAATCAACCAACGAATGATTTTTCCCAAGTCATCGCGGTCCCCGGAATCGGCGCCTGCAGCGGTGTGGAGCAGCGAATAAGAAGGCCCCGTTTTGACCGTATAGAAGTTGGCGTTGACTATTCGGGACAATCAGATTCCCCGATCTACAACTTTGGCGGAGTAAGCGGCGGCGGCGTTTGGCGCTTCGATTTAATTGCGGATACGCCTGATTTGCTGGAGACGATCAGGCTTGGCAAACCGTATCTGTGCGGAGTTGCTTTCTGGCAGTCAGGAATCCAAAAAAATCGGCGCCGGTTACGGGCGCATGCGCACAGATCGATTTACATTACTGCCGTCGCTCGGGTGAGAAAAGCGTCTTTAAAAGCGTAACAAACAGCCCAGCTCGCAAGGGCTCGGCTGTTTTGCTTCAGTGCGCCGCAAATGCGTTTCAAGCTCCGTACCCGCTAACAACTTCTTTTTCTTTCACGTCTTCTTTCTCAGCCTCAATTTCACTCGTCTCGTAGAAGTTAACATCTCGTTGCCGGAGAAACTCGAAGACCGGGTCGGCTCCGATGTAATCTGTCCCTCCGGGCGGCGTAATCCATCCTTTCGCCAACGCTTCGTACGCCACTAACCAATGTGGTCCCCGCAGAGCTCCGTGGAAAAGAAGTCGCGTGACCGCGGTTGCACGTGGCTTGATCGCCGTGAGATTTTGATCACATGCGTGCAGTAACAACAGTGTGCAGCAATCATCTGACATTTTGGTGACTTGATTGACGGCCGCTTTCGAAATCGTAAGGTCAAAAACGAGCGCCGCCCACAAACTCCATGCGACTTCGCTGGTGTGATTCAGTGGCGCTGATTTTTGAATCATCGTGTGGGTGACGACGCCAATACTGCTTCGGTCTGTCGTCGGATGCGTACCATGCAGAAGGCGAAGTTGGTCGATGGCCATTGGCCAAACTCCGGGCTCGTATGTGACAGCTTGCAATATCAATGCCTGCATCAACGCAGCATTTGCGGTTTTTACGGTGGATGGCGATAACCGCGAAACCGCGTAACGCAGGATGGCGATGTCCGGAAATTTTCGTTGCAGATCGAAAGCTCGTGTGAAGAACTGCAGTAAGTCGGACCGCTCCGAGGGATATTTTGTTCGAAAGTGAAATTTACGCAGTTCTTGGATGCCGGGATTGTCCAACTCTCGTGGTAACTCGTAGATCGCCGTTTTGTCTGGATTCAGTTCCAATTCAAACTCTGACAGTGCATCTTCAAGTAACGTGAGCGCGCGCTCCGCTTGCGAGCGCTCGCTGAAAGTAAGTTCGTAATCGTCAGCGTACCTAAATCCATGGAGAATTTTTCGGGCCTTCAATTTGCCATCTACTCGCGTCAGCAAAATTTCTGATATGAGCATAGATGCCACAGGCCCAATAGGGATGCCCCGGGTTTGACCGCTTTGACATGCCTGAACCAACGCATCCAGCATCGAACCAACAGAGGGTCGTCGCCGTCGTGTTCGGAGCCTGCGCTTAGCTTGGGCTTTGGACGTTATCGCCCACTCGATAGTGTGCGTGTAGATCGAGGGATAGAAGCGACTTACATCCGCTGCGAGAAGAAAATGTTCTGCTACGCGACGCATTGCACGATGGTGAGATATTGCTTCGATACGATTCTCTCGTTTTAGCCAACCACCGGCAGTGCGGACGACTTTTCCCAGCGACAGGTGGGAATCTGCTGCTTTTCGCAACAGAAGGGCTTGGTTATCAACGATAAATTTGGCCAATCGAAAGTACGGCAACGGATTTAAAATCGCCAGGCGGCGACGCAGGGAGCCCGGTCGTGACAAGCTGTAAGGTACGTAGTCACACCATTCGTTTTTCGCTTTTGTAAAGTCCGCGGGTAGCTGAGCTTGAGCCGTCGACTCCATTACCGTCGCGAACGATTCTGTTTTAAATGGAGGAGGAAGCTCTGGTGGAAAATATCCTCGAGCTAATATTCCTGATATCGTAAGTCGGGGAACTCTGGGGGCACGCATCTTTGACGATCCAGATCTGTGTTACTGGAATTATTCTGGCATGTCTCGCCGGATCCGCCAATCGCAGTGGGAAAATCTGGTTGAAGTGTCGCGTGACGAGATTCCCGTAAGCTGATTGTTGAACGAACGCTGCGCTTTAGTTGAGAGGTTCGATCCCGCTAGTCCGGAATAGTCTCGCCGGACCCGCCAATTTCGGCAGGGAAGTCGTTGCAAAAGTGACCAGTAACAGGCAACGAGCAAGCAGGCGTTAACTTTTCTTCGGCTTGCTTGCCATCTGAAGCATCATCTGCTTGCTGGAGGCCGGATAGGTGGCGGGTTGAACGACTTCTTTGTCACCCGACTCCGTCGACACCGTTATCCGAAAAATCATTTTGGTCGTTCGATTGTCGAACATCCACGGCGTTTTTTCCGGAGTGACAGGCGTAATTGCTGAGTGTCCACTCCAACGATTCTTTTCAATCTTCGGTTCTTTGTCGTCGACCAGAACGATTGGTTGCTTTTCGGTGATGTCCTCGACTGTGACGTGCGTAATCTGAGCAGGTTTCTTGGTCGCGAAACCGAAGATGTATTTCAGTTGTAGACCGCTAGCCGATCGGTTCACTACGAATCCGGCAAGCTCCATTTTGAACAGATCGTTTTCTCTCGGGCGCGGTTGGCTGCCAAAGCAAAGCCCGCACATTACCAACATCGCGATCGTGGAAAGGGAGAATTTCATGACCAAGTTCTTACCGGTTTCCCGCCATGGGCTCAATCGAGAATCAAGGCCGCTCTCCTTCGTGGTGCACTCAGAACCACATTTGTTGAGGAAGCGACTTTCTGCCCGCCTTCGCCAAGGCCACGGCGCGGCAGGCCAGCTTGTTCCTCTTGTTTCGTGTAAAGATACGGCTAAGTTTCGCGTCCATTCGCGTCATGGAAAATTACGTTTCGAATTTGATGGCCGAGGTGAAGGCCAAGAACCCGAACGAGGTCGAGTTTCACCAGGCGGTGCAGGAAGTGGTCGAGTCGCTCACCCTGGTGATGGATCGAAATCCGCGCTACCGGAAAGCGAAAGTCCTCGAACGAATCATTGAACCGGAACGCGTGATCATGTTCCGGGTCCCGTGGCAGGACGACAATGGCGAGATCCATGTAAACCGCGGCTTCCGCATCCAGATGAACAGCGCGATCGGCCCGTACAAAGGCGGGCTGCGATTTCATCCCACGGTCAATCTCGGCATTCTAAAATTCCTTGCGTTCGAGCAGGTCTTCAAAAACGCGCTTACCACGCTGCCGATGGGCGGCGGCAAAGGCGGTTCCGATTTCGATCCCCACGGAAAAAGCGACGCCGAGGTGACGCGGTTCTGTCAGGCGTTCATGTGCGAATTGTTCCGGCACATCGGTCCCGACACAGACGTGCCGGCGGGCGACATCGGCGTCGGCGCACGCGAGATCGGATTTTTGTTCGGAATGTATAAGCGGCTGAAAAATGAATTCACCGGCGTGATGACCGGCAAAGGATTGACCTGGGGCGGGTCAGTCATTCGTCCGGAGGCGACCGGCTACGGTGCTGTTTATTTTGCGGAAGAAATGCTCAAGACGCGAAAGGAAGATCTCAAGGGCAAGACCGCGCTGGTCTCGGGCAGCGGCAACGTGTCGCAATACACCATCGAGAAATTGATCACGCTCGGGGCGAAGCCGATCACGGTGTCCGATTCCACGGGCTACATTCTTGATGAGGAAGGAATCAGCCGCGAGAAACTCAGTTTCGTGATGGACCTGAAGAACGTGCGGCGCGGCCGCATTTCCGAGTACGCGGACAAATTCAAAGGCGCGGTGTTCACGCCGGTGAACCCGAAGCTCGACCACAATCCGCTTTGGGATCACAAGGCCGAGTGCGCGTTCCCGAGCGCGACCCAGAACGAGATCAACGGAAAAGACGCCGCGAATCTTTTGAAGAACGGCGTCTACGTCGTCTGCGAAGGAGCGAACATGCCGACGAACATCGACGGCGTGAACCAATTCCTCGATGCCAAGATTCTTTTCGGGCCGGGCAAAGCCGCGAACGCCGGCGGAGTCGCGACTTCAGGATTGGAGATGGCGCAGAACAGTATGCGGATCCGATGGACCCGCGAAGAAGTCGATGCCCGCCTGTTCAACATCATGAAAACGATCCACGAAGTTTGCGCCCGGACGGCCGAGAAATACGGCACGCCCGGCAATTACGTGAACGGCGCGAACATCGCCGGCTTCGTCAAAGTGGCCGACGCGATGATGGATCAGGGCTTAGTCTGAAGAAGTTGAGAGGTTGAGAAGTTGAGGAGTTGAGCGGAAGGCGAAGCGAAAGCATGACGACGTATCCGAAGAGCCCGAAAGAGATGACGAAGGGGATGATGTATTTCCCGCGGATGCTGGACAAGATCCGGCTCCACCAATGCGGCGACTTGCATGAAGATTATCACCAAAATTTCGGAGCACCACAGACCGCGGACAGCGCCTGCTGCAATTTCCTGCGGGTGCATCATCGTGACCTTTGCAAGCGGGTAGCAGAAGGCGGAACCGACGAGGAGATCATGGAATGGTGTTTCGAAAAAGGTCGCCGGCCAAACCAAGGCGACTTGTTTGTTTGGAATGGGTTTGTTTCCAAGCTCGGCTGGCGCGATTCAGTGACCCCGCGATTGGAAGAACGAAAACGTGAGTTTGGAATCGCTGATCGCACGGACATTGTGACGATCCCGGACCTGATCGATTTCGACGAAGGCCGGCTCAAATAGCGCGGAGCTACGAGCAAGGAGTGGGGAAATTCTTATCAGCATTGTTCTGTGCCTCGTGGCTAGCACCTCCTTGCTCCTGGCTGTAGGCCGGCGATGCGGTGGCGGTTGGGTAATTCCGGAATGGCAGACAAAGTCTGCCTTCGGCAGCGTCTTATCCGTGAATGACTGCCAGAAGAAGCGACCGGTTTTTACTTGTGATTGGACTGGCGAGCGTCCTGTTGGGATGCAGTCGCCATCCGTTGACGGTCGATGATGTGATTGAGCGCAACACTAGCGCGATGGGTGGCCGCGCCGCGATCGAAGCGATTCACTCGATTGAGATCAATCTTCACATTACCGATCCGGGCTTTGAAGTGGACGGCATTTATCGCGCGGCGCGGCCGGGCCGGATGCGGATCGATGTTCAGGCTGGCGGCAAGCATGTTTTCACCGAGGCATTTGATGGACAGAATGGCTGGCAGTGGAACGGAAAAGGCAACCAGGAGCCGGCGTCGCCGAAAGCGGCGGCGGCATTGCATCACGGCATCGAGCTTCCCGGAAAGCTCTTTGGCTTGCATGAGCTCAAGCAACGCGGCCATCAAATCGAGCTTGTTGGGCGCGAGAAGATTGATGGCACTGATTACTGCGTGCTTCGATTAACCCTGAGCGACGGTTATACCACGACGCTTTATGTCGATCCGCAAAGCTGGCTGATCGCGCGTCGTCGCGATGTTCGCCCGCTGCATGTCGATGTCGATCCAACGCCGACCACGATCGAGCAGCGCAGCTCAGATTTTCGCGAGGTTGCCGGCGTGCGATTCGCTTTTGCTTCGACCGAGATCGATCTGAAGACGGGAAAAGAACTCGAACGTGCGAAGATTAACCACATCCAAGTTAATCCGCCGCTCGACGAATCAATTTTCAAAAAGCTTTGACC
>CATPAT010000118.1 GCA_955652155.1 uncultured Chthoniobacterales bacterium
CCCAAACAATTGGTGTCGGACGTGGAGTCATGCCGGACAACCAACCGAGCAAAGTGATATAAATCGGGACAGTCGCGACAATCAGACTGGCGAGCCCCGATTCGATAAACTTTTCCGAGAGCGTTACGCCGCCGTTTCCGCCTAACAACAGACACGCACCGACGACCAGCGCCGTTCGCCACTCGGCCGAGGTCGATCTGAGCGGACCTTGGGTTCGCGCGATCGCGAACATGATCAGACCGGCGAGAAGAAAACGCGCGCCCGCCATCAAGAATGGCGGGATGGATTGGATGGCGAAAAGAATTGCGAGATAACTCGAGCCCCAGATCAGGTAGAGTCCGGCAAAGGCGGCAATGACTTGGATTCTTCCCGATACTGCCATGACAGATGACAGTTACTCGATGCTAATCAATGTTCCACTCGGGCCAGCGCTTGCCGTGCTTGTGAAAATTGTGGATTGATCGCGAGCGCACGCTCGTACCAGGTTCGCGCTTCTGCTTTCAAGCCAGCGCGCTCACAGGTGGCCGCGATATTAAACGCCGGATAAGCGTAGACGTTAAGGATGTCCGCTTCGAATGTGTTCGCGCGAACCGAGCCCGGCGCCGGAGGATGACAACGACTGAGCAGTTGTTCGTTCTGCGCGAGCAACGTATCCAGCGGCACGTCCTGCGATTTTGGCATCACCGTGATCAGCAAGCCTTGTTGGTACGGCCAAAAATCCAGGTCAAGGCTGTGATCGTTCCCAATCGCGCCAGCAATCGCGATCGTGCGGCTCGAATTGGCCTCCACGAAAATCTTTATGTTGTTGCTCTGAGGATCGTAGCGATCGAAAGGAACGACCAGTTCGGGATGTTGTTCTCGCAACTGCCGGACGTACCAATCGCCGAGCAGAAGTGGAACCACGACAAGAGTGGTCTCGTTGCCGATGTGCTCGACTTGTTGAAGATACATGAGTGGAAAAGCGAGGCCATCGCCATTGACAAGAAGAATCGAACCTGGGCGCGTTGTGTTAAAGATATCTTGAGCAAAGCGACGGGCGATGAAATTTTGGCTTTGATCAATTGGTCGATAGGTTGCTGCCACCATAATCGCGACGGCGACGAGACAAACTGCGGCGACGATGCGTAAAGCCGGCAATGCCGTCGCGGAGGTAGATCGCGCAATGAATTGGGCGAGAGCGAGAACGCCAAACGCGATCAGCGGTGCCAGTACAATGTGCGAGAGGACAAAAAACCGTTGCAAGACGAACAATGCTGATGGTGCCGTAGTCAGATTCAGCTCGGTAATCCAAGTAAAGAATGGACCGGTAAAAATAAAAGCGACCAGGCTGAACCAAAAATACCAACGGGCGCGCTGAAAAGCCTCAATTGCTCCTAATATAATGAGCACTCCGATGACTGGCCCGAAAGAAACACAAAGCGCCGCCAGTCGATCCCAAGGTTGCCCACCGGAATAGCCAGGAGTGGTCACCAGTTTGGATCCGTAACTTCTGCGCGCGATGAGACGAAGCAGATCATGAAACGAAGAGACGTTGCCCCAGTTGTGGACAGGATGATGCGCCGCCGCCCATGGCACATACACGTAAGGCAAGAGTCCAGTGACAAATGCCGCTGCACCGATCGCAAGAAGAGAGGGCCGCGCAAGCAAGAATGATCGTCGCCGCCAGAGGATAAAACAAAACGCCGGTCCCAGGAGCACGATCGTTTGGTGATTTGTGAGCGCGAGTCCGGCTACAAAAAATGCAGCGATCAAGAAAGCGCTGCGTTCCGGCTGTTCGTGCCATGCTACCAGCAACAGAATCAACACCGCGGCGAGGAGATTATTGAGAGGGAAGACTTCGGCGGCGAGCGACCATTCCCAAAAAATCGGATCGACCGCAAGAAGCAACGCCGCAACAGCAGCGGCAAGGTGCGATCGCGTGAGACGGAATGTGCTGAAATAGACGACGCCAATGGTGAGTGCGTCGCATACGACCGAAAGTAGATTTACACGGAACGGAATCGAGCCGACCGGGAGCAGACTAAAAAGATGTCCAAGCATTGTGAAGAGCGGATAACCCGGCGCGTGGGCTACGCCTAGGGTCACTGCGGCCATAATCAATTCCGGTGAATCGCCGACGACAATGTCACGGGCCGCGGTTAGGAAATATAAAATCCCAGCAGCGGTGACGACCGCAACCGCGCCGATCCACGTCTTAGAATTATCTCCCGCTAAGATCGACATTGGATTAGCGACGAACGGAGACTAACGGTTAAGAAGAATTTTTCGAACCCTCACCTGTCGCTTCGCGACTTCCTCTCCCTGGCCAGAGAGAGGACTAAGGTGAGGGTTGCCCGCTGACTGGATGAAAGTCGCCCTGAGATTAGTGTTTATTCGCGTCGATTCGTGGTTGAATTCAGCTCGCTCACAATTGAATAACTTGGGCGGAGTGAATGTCGCCGCTGGCGCGGATCTCTTGCAACAACTGCTCGCCCGGCGCGTTGTCCAAATTCAAAATCGTTAGCGCGGTGCCGCCGGCTTGATTTCGACTCAACGACATGGTGGCGATGTTGACGTTGTGTTCGCCGAGCAATGTGCCAATGCGACCAACGATTCCCGGGCGATCGGTATTTTCCAGAACAAGAATGACGCCATGCGGCCGCGCTTCAACCGGGCGGCTGTTGACGCTGACAATTCGCGGCGTCGCGCCGAAAAATGCGCCACCGACCGAAACGGTTTTTCCTTCCGCCGCGGCGGACAACTCCACCAGATCGGTATAATCGCCGGCCGCGCTCAATCGCGTCTCGGTCACCTTTAACCCGAGGCTTTCGGCGAACGCGGGCGCGTTCACCTCGTTGATGTCCGCGCCGCCCGCGCTTTGGAGAAAACCTTTCAGCACCGCGCGCGTGATTGGTCCAGTGTCGAGTTCGTTTACCTTTCCGCTGTAATTAATTTTCAATTCATCCACGCGTCGCGGCGCAACTTGCGAAAGAAACCGGCCGAGCTTCTCGCCGAAGCGAAGATGCGGGCCGATGACCGACAATGTTTTGGCATCGAGGTTCGGCATGTTGACCGCGTTGCGGATTGTCCCTTCAAGCAGCGCGGCGCGGATCGATTGCGCAATTTCGATTCCGACGCCTTCCTGCGCTTCAGCGGTCGAAGCGCCGAGGTGCGGAGTCAAAATCAAATTCGGTGCGGCACGAAGTGGCGAATCTTCGGGCAACGGTTCGATCTCAAATACGTCGAGAGCCGCCGCCGCAATATGCCGATCTTGCAGCGCATTCGCGAGTGCCGCTTCGTCGATCAAACCGCCACGCGCGCAATTGATGATGCGCACGCCGGGTTTCGTTTTTGAAATGCGCGCCGTGTCGAGAAGGTGACGCGTTTCGTTCGTGAGCGGGGTGTGCAACGAAATGAAATCCGCATTTGCCAGCAGATCGTCCAGCTCTTCGACGAGCTCCACTTGCAAACTGCGCGCGCGCGCGGCCGAGAGATAGGGATCATAAGCAATCACGCGCATGCCAAAGGCAATCGCGCGCCGGCTCAGCTCGCTTCCAATTCTGCCCATGCCAATCACGCCGAGCGTTTTATTGTAAAGCTCGACCCCTTCAAAATCTTTCCGGCTCCATTTCTTGGCGCGCAGACTGGCGTCCGCTTGCGGAATTTTTCGGGCGACGCACAGCAAGAGCGAAAATGCGTGTTCGGCTGTGGAAACCGTGTTGCCACCGGGCGCGTTGAGCACAAGCACGCCGCGTCGCGTCGCCGTTTCAACATCGACATTGTCCACGCCGACACCGGCCCGCCCCACCACGCGCAATTCTTTAGCGGCGTTCAGGATCTCTCCGGTTACTTTCGTTGCGCTCCGGACAATCAAAGCCGCGAATTCAGGAATAATTTCGATCAGCTTCGCCGGGCTCAGTTTTGTTTGCACCAAAACGTCAAGCCCGCCGTCGCGGGCAAGTTCGTCCAGTCCACGCTGAGAAATTGCGTCGGCGACGAGGACCTTGGGCGAAGTCATAGATCTACGGTTAAACGGTTAATTCGTTGAAGCGCTTGAACGTTGCAACTGCGCGACCACTTCGATTTCCGCCGTTTGCGGAAACATATCGAGCGGCGTGACCGATTCGATTTTGAATCGCGAGCGCAACTCGGCGAGGTCCCGCGCGAGCGTAGCAGGGTTGCATGAAACGTAAATCAGGGTCGCCGGCGCGAGATCGACAATCGTTTTGCGGAGCCGCGCGCTCAGTCCAACGGCCGGCGGGTCGACAATCACCGCGGTCTTCGCGGATCCATCCGTTTTGCCGCTTGAAACTTGACCGCTTAAAGCGGTCAAGTCTGTTCGACGCAGCTCGGCTTCGATATCGCCGGCGATATAAGTTTCCTTTTCGGTGGCGTTTTCTTTTGCAGCCGCGATTGCGAACCTATCCCAGTCAATCCCGACGATGCGCTGGAATTTGCCGACGAGCGCCTTGGAAAAAAAGCCGGCCCCGCAAAACGCGTCGACGAGTAATTCTTGATTGGAGGGCATCAGTTGGACAATTAAATCGCGGAGCGCATTCGCGACTCCGTCGTTGGTTTGCGAAAAAACGCGCGGGCCCGATCTCGCGCGCAGTGTGTAATGACCGTCGGGAACATCGTGTGATCGCAGGTCGGCCAATTCGCGGTTCACTTCCTCCATTGCGATTGAACAATGCTCGACGTCGATCAAGCGATTCGAGTCGCGCTGGAAGTATCCGATTACGCCGTTCTCAGCGTGAACAGTGACGCGATTGCGGTAGGCATAGGGAAGAGGTGAGGGGATGATTGACCGCATTGGAACATCGTCGAGTTTTCCAATTCGTTTCAGAACGTCGCGGACCTGGCGCGTCTTAATCTCGAGCTGATGCGCGTAATCGATGTGTTGATAGGCGCAACCACCGCAACGACCGAAATACGGGCAGGGCGGGTCAACCCGGTACGCGGACCTTTGGCGAAGATCGACAACCTCCGCTTCGGCGAATTGCTTTTTGTCGCGCGTGATTTTTGCCGAAACCAATTCGCCTTCGATCGTAAATGGAATGAAAACGGCCTTGCCGTTTTCTCGCGCGACCCCCTTTCCGCCGAACGCGACGTCCGTGATTTTTAGATCGACCGTGCGCAATGCCGAACTGTAGCTGCCGCCCTCAGGGCGACGCAATCCGCGAGAACTGGTGCCTGCGCTTCGCCGAGCGAAGCGGCTAAACGCTCGCCGTTGCCATCACGCGGTCGATCGCGGCTTCGAGGTTTTCCATTTTCACCGGTTTGACCAGATGCTCGGAAAAGCCG
>CATPAT010000119.1 GCA_955652155.1 uncultured Chthoniobacterales bacterium
AGCTTGATCGCGAGATTGTTGTCGAAGAAAAACTTCACGCCGCCAGCGCTTGTTCGAAATCGACCGCCGCCTCGACGGATTTAGGACTGATTTCGAACCATCGGGCGACTTCCTCGACCGAATCATTTGCTCGCATGCTCCGGGACAAAACTTTCGTGGAAATGCCTTCCTTGAAAATAATGGGGTGACCAAAATTTCGCAGTGGATCCAAGGCGACTCTTCGGGACTTCCCCCGAGGCCACCATCGTTGCGGTATGCGAGCGCTATCGAACTCAACGTTCTTTAAGAAAGGCCGGATGATTCGATCAAACACCCTTTGAACGTCACGCATATCCCAGAGCATCACCTCATGGTTCTTCTCGCGAACTTCCATGAAGATTGTTTGACCGTCGGTCGGAAATTGTTTGTGCAAAAAGGGTGTGAATATCCACCCACTTTCTCGCTTCATCGTGAACTTGACGCAAAGTCTTCCAACTGATGCCGGCATTGATGAACGCGTTAACCGCCTTAATCTCGAGCAAATCAAGAAATCCAAGCGCCATTGCGTGGTTGATCGGTTCCAGCTGGCTATTCCAAACAGCAGGCGAACGGTGACGCCCGTGCTTCACCTTGAATTCATAGCCTTTTAGCCAACGCCGAATCCGCCGTGGCGAGACTGCCGTCAGACGCGACGCTTCTGAAACCGTGTAGATTCCAGTTTGCAGCAAATTGGCAATCATGAAGGTGGCGACTGCACAGTAGGACGACACAGCGGGGCCGCGCAAATCAAAATCATCTTTCTCTCGCCCTAGCGTGTGGCACGGATTTAGCGGCATTTCCGGGGTATGCCGAACGCGCTCGATCAATTCATCAACGCGTTGGAAGCCCAGGCAGTGCCGCCGGTCTTCGTTGCAATACTCGGCGCAGCGTTGCTTTGTCTCTTATTCAAGCGGCTTGAGCACGTTCTCGTTCGTGCAATCCGTTCGGCTCGCGGCGGTCGCCAGATGGCCAAAGTCGTCACGAATAGAAACGTCGTTTCTGCCGGCGTTGTTCGGCATTGCCCGATTTGCCATTCGCAGATGATCAAACGCAAGGCGCGTCGCGGATCGCGAGCAGGTCAGGAATTCTGGGGCTGCCCGAATTATCCGGATTGTCGGGGCACGCGACCGGTCTGAGGAAAGCTGACTGAAGCGAGAGCTCGGAGCTAGCAGCGGGGAGCGACTTCGTCGGTTGGCGAAGAGGACGGAGGCCGGAGATCGGAGATCAGGACGCTAATCAGCCCGGCTCGCCCGATTCGGCGTAGTAAAGCATTCGCCAAATACGATCGATCTGACCACGCTCGATCACTTGGACCGGTGTGGAACCGTCAAACGCCGGATTCGGTTCCTTTAACCAATGACCGACTTCTTTCGGCTGCAGCAAGCGGCCAAGGGCGTCGAGCAATCGATCCATCTCAGCGAAAGCTTTCTTCGCTGGCGCCGACGGCTTTTTACCACTCGCCCATTCCGCCACCGCTCTCGGCGAAAACCCGGTCATTCGGCTAAGCGTATCTTGACGAACGGCAAATCGCTTTGTTATCTCCCGGACGCTGATCTGTTTGTCGCGTCGAAATGCGAGATGGATTACTGATTTGCTCGTCTTGGCAAATCGCCGGGCCACTCGCTGCATTGTCTTCTTTGGCTTTTTGGTCTTCATTTCGGGTGGTTACAATCTACATGCAAATCTGCATGCTGATGTGCTATCATTCAAGCCCAAAATCGGATGGCGAAGTTGAGAAGTTGAGATGTTGAGGGGGAAAAGCGGGGTTGCCAGAGTAGCGTCGGTTATGGCATCACGGCGCGATGAACCAACGCCACGCGGAAATAGGTTCCGCGCTTCCTGAAAATCTGGACGGTCTTCCACGACTGAAAGGATTTCGGTTGCGCGGGATGGAGATGACGCGGCTGGAAACTTTTATCGACGCCGCGTTCGCGTTCGCCATTTCGATGCTGGTGATCGCTGCGCAACAGATCCCCGATAATATCCAGGCGCTCCTGGCCGCTTTCAAAAATGTGCCGACCTTTGTCTGCAGCATCGCGGTGCTGGGCATCTTTTGGCGGGGCCATTGGTTGTGGAGCCGGCGTTACGGCCTCGAAGATGGCGCCTCGATTTTGATCAGCTGGGCGATGATCGTTACGATCCTCATCTTTATCTATCCGCTGAAGGCGATCTTCGGGGCGATGTGGTACCTCATTAGCAGCGGCCAGGTCGGCCAGCCGTTCTCGCTTCACACTACCGAATCGCAGGCGCGAACGATCTTTGTGATTTACGCACTCGGGTTAATTGCCATTTCCGCCGAAATCTTGCTCCTGAATTTTCGTGCCTGGCGATTGCGCGAGCCGTTGCGATTGAATCCATTCGAAAGATTGGTGACGGCCGGCGAACTGACGGGCTGGGGCGTCCCGGTCAGCGTCGGGATCGTGTCGCTAATCCTGGCGCTTACTTTGCCGGCCGAGCAGATCCAGTGGAGCGGCTGGTCCTATTTCTCGATGGTGATTCTGGTGCCGGTGCACGATTACTTTCACAGGAGAAAGCTGAGGGAGGAAGAAAAGTAGGAATTAGAAAGTAGAAAGTAGAAAGCGGAAATGCTGAGGACGTAAAAGCTGCGCACACGTCCCAAGGACGTTGAGGAAACGGGGTTGAGACTAAAGTGTGGCATCGGAGTTTAATGATTAGGCGCGCGAGCGCGGCCGTTATCGGTTAATAATTATTGGTTAATGGCATGAAACGGATGATTGAAACCGGAAAGCTGAATGGAGCGCGTGGGAGGCGCGACATAGAAGGGTCCGAGCTCTCCACGGCGAGTCTTCGACCGGACTGGCGGTAGCTGCGAGGGTGGCGACGACGGAGTGTAGGCAACGACGGAGTTTCAAACCGGAAATATGAACCGGCTAATTGTTATTTCGGCGCTCTGTTTCGTGGCCGGTTTGTTCGCTGGAACGGCTAACGCGCAAAGCAGTAGTCCGGCCGCCAAAGGCAGCGGGACTGGTGCGAATGCGAGCGCAACGCCGGAGCAAGTGCATCGTCGCCTTCAGCGGCAGTCCGCATTACGCCCGCCGACCGCGCTTCCAATGGCAAAGTCGACCAACAATGTTCGACTGAGTTATTCCGAAGCGGTCAGGAGGTATCGGCACGAAAGACACGATCGAATTTGGTGGAAGCAACATTTCACGACGATCGTGCTGGTCGGCGGCGGTTATTATTATTTCGATGCGGGTTACTGGTTCCCGGCCTGGGGTTACAATCCGGTGTATGAATTTTACGATTATGACGGCCTGACGGCCCAATTTATACCTATGGCAACCTGCTGCCGGATGAGGTGATCGTGAATGTGCAGCGCGCACTAAAAGAAGAGGGCTATTACGGCGGGGGACTCACCGGCTCGCTTAACTCTGTTACGCGACGGGCGATTGCAAATTATCAATCTGACGCCGGCTTGATCGTCAACGGGATCGTCGATGCACCCACGGTTGCGTCGTTGGGACTGGAGTAAGCGCAAAGGAAGAAGTTGAGGACGTAAAAGCTGCGCACACGTCCCAAGGACGTTGAGGGGTTGAGGGGAAAGCGGCAGAAGACAGAAAACGTCCAACGCCGAACGTCGAACGCCCAATTAAATAAAAGCGGAATGGAGCGAATGGGATGAGGTGCGAACCGCACTGGTATTTCATGGCCGGTGACGCCGCGAGGTAGCGGTCGAGCGGTGCGGGAGCAGCCGAGATACAAACGCTGATTTTAGAGTCGAAAGCAGAGATCAGGCGGTGCAGGCCAGCAACGCGAGGAAATGGCAGCTGGTGCCGGTGAGCACGAAAAGGTGCCAGATGAAATGGGCGTAACGCATCCGTTCGTTGACGAAAAACAAAACGCCAGCGGTGTAGG
>CATPAT010000120.1 GCA_955652155.1 uncultured Chthoniobacterales bacterium
CGACATCGGGCTGCATCTCGACCGAAAGTTCGAGCGCGTCGATCGCCATCATTACGTCCACGTTCGCCTTGTAACGTCCTTCCTCAGCGGGCGACCCATCTTTGGTCACAACCATGAATCCGTTGGAGCGCAGCCACTGCACAAACTTATTCTTCTTGTCGCGTTCTTCCTGCCAGATCGGCATCGCCGGCGGAAGTCCGGCATAAACAACCATCTCAATCAGCTCGCGTCCGGTGTTTGGACCGGCCAGAAAATCGCGCAGCTTTATCCAATCCAAACCCCGCCCGACGGTGCGGACCGAGCTTCCAACATTGGACTCATCTACCAGCACCAACACTCTCGAGCGAGCCGATGTATTTGAATTTTTCTTCTGCATTTCTCAGTGTGCTCAGCTTTTCAGTGTTTCAGCATTTCAGTTTTTCAAAGAGTCGTCTGACCTCTGACTTCTGTCCCTGACTTCTAACCAATAACTAAGACGTGACGAAGTCAGTGTGACCCAACCGAGCCGACACAAGGACCAACAGATTTACCGCGAATCAGAAGATTATAGCCGGCCGAGATTATCCGCCGCGCTGCCTCGCCGGTTTCCGGATCACTCTCGAGCGGATCGTCGTGGACGCTTTGCTTAACTTCGAAGTTTCGGATCGGCTTGGTCGGATCGGTCGTCTCGTAAATATAAGTCGGCACATGCCAATCTACTCGGAAACGGCCTCGGCGCACTCTATTTCCCATCACGGACCACTGACCTGCTCTCCATTCAGCATTGGGCGTTGGACGTTTTCTGTCTTCTGTCCTGCTCTCAACTCCTCAAGCTCTCAACTTCAGCTTTCCGGATTCCGACTTTGACATTGGACGTTCGGCGTTGGGCGTTTTCTGTCCTCCGACCTCCGACCTCCGACCTCTAAATAACCTTAGGTTACCCTCGTTTCTGATGTAGACTGGTTGCGTCCGATCGATCTGCCATCGGCCACCGCCCCCGGGACCGGAGACATACATGGAATTAACACGCACATTATCTCAAAACGGCGCACTTTACTTCGCTCACTGTGACACGACCCAGCGCCGGGCTGCGCTCTTTCGGCGGTTCGCTGCCGCAGCCAGAATACAGCCACCTGATATCAACCGACGAACTTTCGCCGACTCGCACGTTTCGCGACGATTTCATCCCGATAACGGCCGCTGAAGATAGATAACAGATAACCAATCACCAATGTTACAACGCCATCGCAGCAAAGTTATCGGATTCATCATCGCCGAGGCTTCGGCGATCGGGCTTCTGCTCCTGGCCGGATCATTTGCCGTGTCGTTCCGATTAACGGACGCCACCTTAGCCTTGTTGGTCAACGGGGTAACAATCATCGCCGCTGCGGCAGTGGCCATTATCCCGATCGCCTTTTTCGCAGTCGCGCCCATCCTTCCTGGGCGCCGCTGACCACTGATCTCTAACTTTCGTCGTCTTCTTCCTTGGCGAGCTGTAGCCTTAGTGAATGGAGCGAATGGGATGAGCGACATGGCCGGTGAAGCCGCGAGGTAGCGGTCGAGCGCAGCGGGAGCTGCCGAGATACAAGGCGGCCGGACCTTTTAGCTACCTTAGTAGGCTACGCACACCGTCGGTATGAGCAATGCTCGACCGGGTGCTGCCTATGGACCCGGCTCTCAAGATATTGGCCGTGGACGACCCCCGGTCGGTGACGCTTTCGATGGGATTTGTTTTTGCCAAGCCGCGCTATGAATTCACCTGCGCCGACAGCCGCATGGACGCGTTGGCTAAGATCGAGGCCGATTCCGATCCGTACGACGTGATCATTGTCGACCAGGAAATGCGGTGCCTGACTGGTGTTGAATTGGTCCGTGAAATCAGGAAACGCGGTATCAGCGCCAAAGTCATCGTCGTAGCTGGTGTTCTTCCATCCGAAATCCGCCGAGCTTAAAAGCAAATGGACGTGCACGTCATGTTCTTGAAACCGTTCGACGTCGGCCGGCTCCGCTCCGCTGTCGATGGCATCGTAGCTTGATGTCGCAATTAACTCGGCGCCTTCGTCGTGGCTTCGGCGTAGCGAGCCATTAACGGTTAACGCGGCATTTTCACCGCCGTCGTGTCGCTGGCCGATGTCGATCTTTTCAGAACGGTACCGCGAACCGAGTCCCATGTTGCGGTGAATATGTAGGTCCGCCCGGATCGTAAGGTCAGACCGATTCCTGTGGGCTGGCGCGACTCGGTATTCGGCAAGCTAAGCACGCCCAAGGTATGATGCCCGCCCGACACGAATCCTTCGTAATGTTGGCCTCGTGGAATCTCAGCGACTTTTCGGCGGTCGATCCACAATTGGACGACACGATCGTTTCCAAAGTTCGGCGCTCGTTGCACGATGAGACGCGCGCCTCGGCTGGTCGTGCGCGCCTCTCCGTTGCCAGCGAAGATCGCGCAGGCGAAGGCCAAAATCAGAAAAATCCTGTTCGTAGCTATGGTGTTCATAAAAATGTTTCGCGCCACGACCAGTGATCGCGTTGGTTTTAATTCTGCTTGAACGAAGCCGGCCGACTGCTGATCCGCCAAAGGACGGATTCGCCGTGGCGAACCGCTAACCCAGCAGCGCCGTGACAGTGGCCATTACTTGAAAGCCGTATATGTGTAGGAGGTCGCCGTCCAGGTCCCGTTAACCTTGGAACCTAGTGTCACGTAAATCGTGCGCCCATCAACGGGGATGTTGCTTACTGTTTTCGAAAGCACGGTCACCTGGCCGGAGTTGTAAATATCGGCGTGATGTAGCGAGCTGCCTACGAAAAGGAAATAGGCGCTGGCGCTGCCAGCGCTCCAGGTGAAGGTAACGGTGGACGAACTAAAGGTAGATCCTGGTGGCGGGCTAAGCATCACTGCCGCACCAGTGGGAGTTGGCGTGGGCGTGGGAGTCGGTGTTGGAATCGGCGTCGCGGTAGGTGTGGGTGTCGCAATCGGAGTAGGTGTTGGAGTCGGAGTAGATGTTAAAGTCGGAGTAGGAGTAGCAGAAGGATTGAAAGCTTTATATGTGTAATCGTTTATGGTCCAAGTCCCGTTAACTTTGGAACCGAGAGTCACGTAAATGGTGCGCCCATCAGTGGGAATGTTATTTACTGTTTTCGAAAGCACGGTCACTTGGCCGGAGTTGTAAATATCGGCGCGATGTAGCGCGCTGCCTACGAAAAGGAAATAAGCGGTGGCGCTACCCGCGCTCCAGGTAAAAGTCACGCTGGACGAACTAAAGGTGGATCCCGGCGGAGGGCTAAGCATCACTGCCGAACCGGTTGGAGTTGGCGTGGGCGTGGCCGTGGGCGTGGGAGTCGGTGTAGGTGTAGGAGTAGGAGTAGGAGTAGGAGTAGGTGTAGGTGTCGGTGTCGGTGTCGGCGTACTA
>CATPAT010000121.1 GCA_955652155.1 uncultured Chthoniobacterales bacterium
GGAAAAACTAGGACGGCGTGATGAATTCGCACTGCACCGGGAAGAACAAATATACCGATCGTGATCAAGGCAGCCGCGAACAAGAGAAACCGCGCAACTCGAGCACGACTCTTTTTTCGGCTTGCCGTCATCGCCAGTAGCCACGCGCTACTCGCAATCAGGAAAATCACGCCGGCGAGAGAGCGTATTTGAGTTGGCTCTTGGAACATTTTCTCAAAAACGCCGCCGGTATCCATCAGGCGATAAAAATAGGAGCCGTCGTAGGTCGAAATCATTGTGTGCAGTTTATCGGCAAATTCAGCCGGTCCGCTGGAAGCTTTTCCGGACAGTCCGTACCTCAGGAGTCCGGGCATCTTGAAGAGGATTGGCGATGCAGCCAAAAGAAAACCAAGAGAGGCGAATGCAGTACGTGGGAGCTGTCCTCGCAGCGCTCGCCTCAGCATTCTTCCATAACAAAAAGTGCCGGCAATGAGGGAGCCGATCAGCAGAACCGCAAAATCGATCTTGTTGAAAAATCCTAGTCCGGCAAAAAAGGCGGCGAAGAAAAGTTGCGCGGCTCGCTTTTGCCTGCACCAACGCACGATCAGATAAAAGGATGCGCACCGGCAAATAAAACTGGGACCGGTAGCGCCCCAGTCCAGGACACCGAGAAAGAAATAGGCCGGATCGGTCGCCAGCACCGGACCAGCAATCAGTGCCGCGCGGATGCCCAGCCAGCGCCACGTAGCCAGCATAAACAAAAGCAGAGCGATCGATGCCCAGCACAAATTTGTCAGCCGAAGCACGGCCACGTTGATTCCAAATAAGGTGAAAGGGGGTATCAACATCCAGCTCTTCAACGCGCCAAGGTATGGCTGCACGAAGACGGGAAATGGACGGCCGAGAAAAACTGCAACTTCATTGTTAGGCATGTGCTGCCCGTGGACATGGCCGGTGATGAAATCCTTCGCCAGTCCGGCGAAGACCGCCTCGTCATAATAAAGTCCGGGAGCGGACAAATTCTGTTTCGCCAGCAAAACAATCCCTGCCGCGAGTACAGCCCAGGCTGCGAGCAGCAAGATCAACTCATGGCGTCGCGAGAACGCCTCTGTGCCAGGGCCTTCGGGTCTAGTCGACATCATCTTCGCGCCGCGCCACGATGACAGCCTGTCGTGCACATTTCCATTTGGAAATGTGGCGGCGCTCGGACGATCGCAGATTCGAGATTGACCCTACCGCTATTACTTAGGGCGTTTCAACGCCGCTGAGGATTCCACCGAGATGCCCAGTGAGCGTAATCACCATCAACGCGAGCAACGTCACTGCGAAATAAGCGATACGTGGCGGGTCGCCTTTTGCGCGGAGACGCGAGCGCATCCAGTAGAGAAAGAAGATTAGCGACGCCGAAGTCAGCGCGCAGATCATATGCAGCAGTAAGTTGCCCTTGAGTGCGGCGCCTTCGAGCTGCCATTGCCAGGCTCCGAGGCCGGTCGCGATCGCCAAGGGCACAGTCAGCGCTGCACCGACAAGATTATAATAAGCGACCGACGCGAGAACAGGTTGCTTGCGCCAGACCGCCAGCACTTCGAAGACAGCGCTCGCGATAAAGAGCGCAATCGGGAAATGAATGATCACCGGATGCTGCGCGTGTCCGGCAAGGAGTGCGGCCTTCAGATCGAAGGGATTCACGGACGCAAGGAATGGTTTCATGATCGCTTCAGTACCTTATAAAGCGGACGCCATTCGTTCATTACTACTTCACCACAACGATCGTCCCAGTCATCTTCGGATGAACTGAGCAAAAGTAGGTGTAAGTGCCGGGAGCGCCGGCTGTGATTGTGAACTCTTGATCCGTGTCGAGCGCGGTCGATTTCTTAAACTGCTTCTCGACGCTGACAATGGTGTGAGGTTCTTCGTCCCGGTTAATCCAGGTCACCTTCTCGCCAGACTTCACCGTTATGGTCTTGGGATTGAACGCGAAGTCTTTGATCTCGATTCTGTTTTGTTTGGTGTTGTCTGTGTTCTTCATCTCGCCACCGAGCGCGAAGAGGGACAGATTGAGAACAGCGATGCTGGACAAGAGCGCCGCCATTTTATTTTTGGGAGTTAAGAGTAATCATAGTTTGAGTAGATCTAGCTGAGGTTTGAATCGACGGCGGCGAGTGCAGATTTGCCCTGCTTGTATTGAACATTCGTTAGGCCGAGCAGGCTGCGCAGCTGCTCAGCTGGGACTTTCATGGGACCCGGTGATGGCGCCGTTCCAGGTGCGGGCTGGGGAAATGCAGTAGACATCGCAGTGTGAAACGTCACGTTCCCTTCGACCTTCTGAAGGACTTGATGGATGTGTCCGTTGAGGACGGTCACCGAGCCGAAACGTTTCAAATATCCCAAAGCCCGCTCGCTGTCGCTCGTACCCCAGCCCCACTGCGGATAAACCGCCCACAGAGGGATATGAGCGAAAACAACGATCGGCGTGCTCGATCCAAGATCCTTTACGTCGGCCTCGAGCCATTCGAGTTGCTCGTCGCCGAGTTGACCCAAGCCGCCGGCCTGAAGGTTCAGGACATTGACCAGGCCAATGAAGTGGACTCCATTTTTGTTAAAGCTGTACCAACCTGAGCCCTTAGCTTCGACGCTCTTTAAATAACGGTCGCGGTAAAGCTTTCCCCCATCATTGAGCACATCATGCTCGCCCGGAACATAGAAAACGTCCTTGGTCCGGCAGCTCTTGAGCACCTCATCGAAAGTGTCGAACTCCTCGGGCTTCGAGAGCTGCGTGATGTCTCCAGTGTGGATAAGGAAAGCCGGCGGGGTGGGCATCGCGTTGATGCGATCGAGAGCAATCTTGAACGTCTCCGTCACATCTTTGTTTGCCTCTTTGCTGAAGCCGATGTGACTATCGCTAATCTGGAGAAAGCTAAGGTCCGTTGCTGCCGGCAACGAGCCTCCCGCCTTCGCGATTTCAGCAAGGGTTCTGGATGCCAGCACCCCGCCGCTTATGGTCCAAAGCAAGCCGGTCCCGGCCCACGCCATGCATTGGAGAAATCCGCGGCGATCGATTCCGTCATGTTCGTGATCGTGAGAAATGTAATCTGGCATAATTTGGCTCCTAAATTGGTTGGTAAGATTTGGTTTCATCTGTTCCTACCGATTGGGCGCGATTTTATTCCCCGAAATCGTTCCCAACGGGGCGAGCGAGGGTAATTTTCCGCGACTTCTGCTTGGTCGTTGCTGCTTTTGGGCGCTCGTCTTTGCAGAAACGCCGCGCTCAGGCGTCGGCCCGCAGCGCGGCGTTTGAAACCGATGCAGTACGGTCAGTCGGTTTGTCTCTCGGCCGCATCTGCAGCGCGCGCCAAAGACTTGATTAGCTGCAGAAACTGAGCGGATTGTCCTACGAACAGTCCGTCCGAGATAAAGCTGTTGATCGCGCCGGTTGCATCTAACTGTCCTGGACCGCTCGGGCGAATGATCGCGCAAGCCGGCAGGCTTGGACTGATGAATTCGCACGGCTCGGGCATGATCAGGTTCGACTGTAGCGTCTCTGGTTGCCCCGTCGCGAGATCCTCAAAGGTCACACTCGAATTGTTAATAGGATCGAAGTCTGTTAACGGCGTGGCATTGCCTGCCTTATCCTGCCACGTCTGAAAGTGCATGATCTCCGATCCGCCGATGCTGATAAGGATTCGCAAAACTTCCAGGCTGGTGACTTTCTGAGCGAGCGTTGCGTAAAGGCTAGTGCCGCCTTGCTCAATAAAGCCGAAGTGAAATCCCGCGGTGAAAGCGATTGCTTTGATGTGGTCGCTGGGATTGTTCGGATCGTCGAGTTCGGCATTACTTCTGGGAATCGCCGTATGCTGTCCGGTGTTCAAACTCGGAACAGCATTTGGGAAGGTTGCGCCGAAATCAGGGTTGGTGGTGCTGCGATAGCGGGTCCACCAACTGGTGTCCACCGTGAGCTGCTTGAGGTTGGTCAGTCGTCCAGTCTGCGGAACGAACGAGACCTGGCTGGGCGCCAAATTCTTGAACTGGCTCAAGTCGACCTGCTGCTCCCCTTTGGATTTTAAATAGGCGTTGAGGAAAGCGGCATGGCTCAGCTCATCGTCGGTGTTGTCGGAAATGTACTGCAGCTGGTCCCCATCGAGAATTTGAAGTCCAGCCGTGTAGCCGGTCGTAGGCGCATCAACGCCGCCGAGTTCGGTATATTGCTGCCACAGATCGGCCTCGATCAGTTCGGCAGCGGCCAGCAGCTGAAGAATGGCAACATCACCACGGGTAAGAGCCTTGTTATTTTTTTTACCAAGATCGCGCGCTTTGGCAGACTCGCTAAGTAAGGCGGCTCCGGGCACGAGAAGAGCTGCGCCCAGCCCGAGATTTCTTAGAAAAGATCGCCGGGCGAGGCGGCTCGGCCCCGAGAACGAGGTCGCTAATTGCGATGATTCTGTGGTCTCTTTGGCGTCGTTGTTGTCGGAATGATGGATATCAGATTGCATAGAATGTGGGTTTTATTTTGGTTTTGATTTAGGTGCTTGGCAGATTGCCTCGCGCCTTTCCCTACCAATCTGATGCATTTTTATTCCAAAAATCTTTTAGCGTGAGACACTCTTTGGTCGGCCAGACGGAGTGCGTGCTTGGCTCGAGCGAATCGTTTCTCCATATCCGCTTGCTCACCGTCTAGGTTGAGGACCGTCCGCCGGCCTGCAGTGATAACAACGTGCACGCGGAGGTATCCCTCCTTCTCTGATCGAACTTCGAGCGTGTAGGCTCCGACCGGGAGCATCACAACCTCAGGAATTTCGTCACTCCGCGAAATGTGATTTGCCACATTTTTGAAGAACTTTCCGTCGGTCGTGTAGATCGAGTAAGAACTGTGTGCATAGTAGGGCACACCACCGTCATCGAACTGATCAGTGGCCGAATACACTGTGAGGTAGCCCTGAGATAGCTCGGTTCGATAGTCCAACCCAGGTCTTACCGCCCCGGGAAATAGCGGATCTTTACCTCCCGCCCGGACGACCGCTACAGAGCAAAGGTATAGACCGGGTAAAGCGACCAAAAGAATTGCTTTTGAATAGCAAGCGCTAAGTAGTGATTTCATTGGTGTTAGTAAGCTGGGGACGATGATTTGCGTGATTGGGTAGATGCTGACTTCGAGCAAATGGAATCCTGGTTCGAGCCGCGAAGACGTGGAGCTGTCGGTGAGTCCGGTATGCCTGTTGCTTGCTGATTCGCGTAATCGATTAGAGACGGGTCATTGAACGCTTCTTTGAAGTTATTCACCACCGTAGCTACGGATTGCCACGAAATTATCGGTGAGGACTTGTTAGGCGCGCCTGGCTTTGTCGCGCCCGCGCAACCGCCCTGATCCTGGTGCCTGATGGTGAGATCCCCGATTGTACCTTTGTCAAACGATGGCTGTTTGATTTGTGATTCTTTGCCGCCAATCGTGCCGAGTAGGGCGAGAACGATAAACATCAGGAGCGCGAGCGTTTGCTGGTTCAGGTACTTGTGTAAGGTGGACCGCACCCTGACTGAGGCGGGCAGTTGATGATAAAGAGAATGAGAAAACATAGTTGTGAGCCTTTCAGTGTTTCAGCTTCGTTGTGAAGGTTGCATGATGTCGTATTCACTTATTCATACCGGGTTTGATGCGTGAATATTCCAACCGCGTCCGAAGATCTTCGGTAAATCGAAGCTGCTAAGAGGACTTAGGGTCGCGAAACGGCAGCGGGGCGTTGCCCGCGACGCCGATTTGAGGGAAACAATCGGATGTCGAGACTTCGCAGGACCTCCGTCGGACATGATCGGAGGTCTTAGGAGTGGATTATGATTGGGGCTACCATCCGTTAAGTTCTGGCCGCATCAGCGGCGTGGCAGCTGTTTTTCGAAAACTTGCTTGAAAGCTTGTAGGTCGTTATCGCTCACGTCGGAAACAGCCCAATAGTTGAAATCTGAATCGACCCAATGCAGGAGCTGATAACCTTGGCGCGTTATCCTCTTGTCCGCGCTAACCGATCCCGATTCTGCCGGCCAAACGAATAGATTAATAAAATGTTTGCGCCTTTGGTAGACCAACGCCGCGACAGGCCTGTTGTCGAGATAATCCAGGCGACCGCCAACCAGCGGAAAACCCTCGCTGCTTAGATCGACCACCACAGGTGCGAAATCGAGCTTCGCGTCCAGCCACGGTTTTACCGTGTGTTGATCGGAGGAAGCGACGTCGGTGAGGTGGTTTGCCATTAGTGAACGCACATGACTGGCGATGAGTTGCGTCGCCAAGAATTGATCCGCCCCAGGTCGCCGCAATCGGGGCGCTAAGTTAAAAGCGATGATGGCGGCCAGGACGATGGCCGCGGCAAGCGCCAGCCAATTCCATTGTGTTCCGAAAAGAACAGCTCGCCGTTCCGACTGTTTGCTCTGAATTAGCGACGGAAATAGCGACGGTATATTTCGTGAAACGCTTCGCGGTGATCGTTCGGCGATCTCTTCTCGCAACGAGGCCTGAATTCGCTCACGTAATCCGGAAGGCGCCTTGTAATAAGGAGTTGCCTTGCCGATCGAACGAATTAGCGCGGAATGCGTTTTGTAGGCTTCATCACACTTTTGGCACTCCCGCAAATGCTGTTCGATCGTCTGGTTGGCAATTGGATCCAGTTCGCCATCCAAATAGCCATCCATCAGCTTTATGGCTTCGTCGCACGTCATCTTATATCTACTTACTCATTCGAGCCGCCAAATATTCCTTAAGCTTGGCGCGCGCCCGGGCAAGGCGCGACATAACTGTGCCCGGGGGAATTTGCGCGATCTCGGATATTTCCTTGTAGGAGAGACCCTCCTGGTGCCGCAACGCCAGGATCTCACGAAATTCCGAAGGCAGTTCATCCATTGCTTCTTTGATCAGTTCCGCGTCCTCACTATGCTCCAGAATCGTCGCGGGGCTAACAGACTCGTGCCCGGCCACGTGTATTTCTTCGTCAAAAGTTGTCGTCAAATCGACCGCGCGGTTCTTTTTGAGCAACGTGTAGGAGGTATTTCGGACAATCGTCAGCAACCAAGCCCGGCCGTTGGAGCCATGGAATCCAGCGAAAGATTTAAACGCTCGCAGATACGCCTCCTGAACCACATCCTGTGCATCCTGGTCGTTGCGAAGGAGCCATCTGGCCAAATTGTGGGCTGCATCCAGATGAGGCAGCATCACTTCTTCAAAAGAGCCCACGTCCTCTTGCTCGCGTCGCTGTGTCACGTCGGGAGACACAACGTATGATTCGCCGGTGGGGCAATCTCCATTTTGTTCAATTCACTCGAAATGTTGGGTTACGGAAGGGCGTCGTGAATCTGGTGCGGGAGTAAAACGTAAGAGTGCCTTTCACCAGACCTGTTCATTTTCATCGCCTGCATATCGATGACCAGCAAATTGTGGTAGTGCGCGTCTGCGGGATTTTGTGCTGTCACCTATGAGGTGGTGCCGGTTCTCTCTTTCGAGCTAGGGAGTCGCCTCGCAGGAAAACTCCGCCGAATCAGGTCATCTCGCAAATATCACCGGCTCAAACGCCGCCGCAGCCCATTTTCCGGGAATATAACTCCGCCAAAACGGTTGAATGAGTGAAGAACAATCTACCGTTAATCAAACACGCTTATGACTCCAATGATCGCCAGCATACTCAATCTTGTCGGACCGGACATGGTGGTAGTCCTTCTCATTGTCCTGCTACTGTTCGGTGCGAAGAAGCTACCCGAACTTGCCCGAGGTATGGGCAGGGCGGTAAAAGAGTTTAGCGCAGCCCGAGATGAAATTGAGAGGGGGCTAGGTCAGTCCAACGCCAGCGAAGTAGCGCAACCAAAACTTGTAGACACAAAAACCGAGCTGCAGTCTTCGCGGCTAGTCTAGTGGCGTTAACGCCTTTCTTCACAGCTCCCATCGGCGGCTCGCAACGGAAGGAACTCAATGATCGTCCGGGTAACCCGCAAGCGGCGCAACAAACGAATCGTCATTCTCGGCGGTGGTTTTGGCGGAGTTTATGCCGCTATTCATCTTGAGAAATTGATGGCGCGACAGAGCGCGGTAGAGATTTGCCTCGTTAGCCGCGATAATTTTTTTCTGTTTACGCCGATGCTTCACGAGATCGCCGCGAGCGATCTCGAGATCACGAATATCGTAAATCCCCTGCGCAAGCTACTTCGCAAGGTTGACGTATTGGTGGGCGGCGTGAACCAAGTTGATCTACGGAACAAACGCGTCCTGATTTCGCGTGGTTACCGTAAGCCACGACAACACCTCGACTACGATCATCTTGTGATCGCGCTGGGATCGACAACCAACTTTTACGATCTTCCGGGCCTCGCAGAACTGGCGGTGCCGATGAAATCGCTTCGGGACGCAATTCAGTTGCGCGGTCAAATCCTCCGATATTTGGAAGAGGCAAATTCAGAAGATGATCCCGCCGAGCGGCGATCGTCACTTACCTTCGTGGTGGCCGGCGGCGGCTTTGCGGGAGTGGAAACGGTTGCGGCGTTAAATGACTTCGTTCGGGAAGCGCTGCCGTTCTACCCTAATTTAAGTGAAGAGATGTTGCGGGTTATCCTGGTCCATTCTGGCCCGGCGATTTTACCGGAACTGGGTGAAAGTTTGGGACGATACACAGAGAAGGTCCTCGCCGGACGCGACGTGGAAGTTCGCCTTAACACCCGGGTTAAAAGCGTGACCGAAGACAAAGTTTTTTTAATGGATGGCGTTTCGATTCCATCGCGCACTTTGGTGTGGACCGCGGGAACGGTGCCGAGCCCCCTCATCTCTTCGCTACCCTGTGAAAAGGAACAAGGCCGATTACTCGTAGACCAATTCTTGGGAGTTCCAGAGTGGCCGAATGTTTGGGCGGTGGGGGACTGTGCATTTGTGCCGGACATCAGAAATCCGGGAAAATCTCATCCACCAACCGCGCAGCATGCCATACGAGAGGGTAAAGTTGTGGCGCAGAACATCGCGGCTGTAATCTTGGGTCGTCCTTTAAAATCATTTTCATTCAGAACCATTGGGCTGCTGGCTTCTATCGGTCGTCGGATGGGCGTAGCGCGGATTTTCGGTTTCAATTTCTCTGGCTTCTTCGCGTGGTGGATGTGGCGGACGGTTTACCTCAGCAAATTGCCCGGCTTGGACAAGAAGGTCCGTGTGGCATTTGACTGGACACTGGACCTTCTTTTTCCCAAGGACGTTTGCGCAGTGCACGACCTCGACCAACGACACGATTTCCGTTCGCCGGACCACGCCAGGAGTGCGTCCGGGAATAATGGTGATCACGAAATAGGATCAGCGCAGTTGAATCAGCGTGAATGCGCAGCCGGGATCGACGTTGATGCGGACAACGATCTCGAACGTTTCCTCTTATGACGAGATCGGCGTAACTCTGCGCGAGCGTTTGCCGAGGATGGCGACGTCGCAAATTTGATCGGTCGTTCAACAGCGCGCCTGGCGCTCTTGGTCATTGGGAGTAATTCTCGCATCCTGCGGAACGTGCGCTTTATTTCAGCAGCATGACCTCGGCGCAAATTCGCCAATCCTTTCTCGATTTCTTCCGCGAGAAAAAGCACACGATCGTGCCGTCGTCGCCGCTTTTGCCGGACGCGCCCAATTTGCTTTTCACCAACGCCGGCATGAACCAGTTCGTGCCGATCTTTCTCGGCCAACAAAAGCCGTCATGGAAGCCGGCCCGAGTGGCCGATACCCAAAAGTGCATTCGCGCCGGCGGCAAACATAACGATCTCGAAGATGTCGGGCTGGACACCTATCACCACACCTTCTTTGAAATGCTCGGGAACTGGAGCTTCGGTGATTATTTCAAGAAGGAAGCGATCGAGTGGACGTGGGAGTTAGTGGTCGACCGCTGGAAATTTCCGGCGCAACGCCTCTACGCGACCGTTTACAAACCCGGGCCGGACGAACCAAGCGAATTTGATCAGGAAGCGCACGATCACTGGGTGCGGTTATTTCAGGACGCCGATCTCGATCCGAAAATCCACGTCGTCAGCTCCGGCAAAGCCGATAATTTTTGGATGATGGGCGATACCGGTCCATGCGGACCGTGCTCCGAGCTGCATGTCGATCTTACGCCGGACGGCGACACCCGCGGTTCGCTCGTGAACAAAGACGACCCGCGCAGCATCGAGATTTGGAATCTGGTCTTCATTCAATTCAACGCGAATCCGGACGGGTCCTTTGCTCCCCTCCCGCAGCGGCACGTCGATACCGGGATGGGCTTTGAACGCGTGACGGCGATCATTCAGGGCACAAAAGATCTCACCGATTTCTCCGGCACGATCTCCAATTACGAGACCGACATCTTTCGCCCGATTTTCGATGAAATCGAAAAGCTCAGCGCCAAAAAATATGGGTCGACCTTGCCAATTGTAGGGCAAGCGCATCGCTTGCCAGGCAGGGAAGAAGGCAGCCGGCGCGGCCGCCCTACAAACAATCCTGAGCAGGAAAAAATCGACATTGCGTTTCGAGTGATCGCCGATCACATCCGCGCTCTTAGTTTCGCGATTGCCGACGGAATCATTCCTTCAAACGAAGGCCGGGGCTACGTCCTGCGCCGCATCTTGCGCCGCGCGGTCCGTTACGGCCGCGCGCTGGAATTTCACGAGCCGTTCTTTTCCAAGCTGGTCGATGTCTTGGCGAAAACGATGGGTGACATCTTTCCCGAGATCCGCGCGAAACAAAAAGCAATTCAAGAAACGATTCGCCGCGAAGAGGAGTCGTTTAACAAAACGCTCGATAAAGGCATTCAGGCATTCAACAGCGTCGCAGCAACGACAATTGCAGCCAGCCTAAATCCCGAAGATATGGGGTTTTCAGAAGCGGTAATAGCGGACTTGAAGTTTATCGAGAAAACCGGCGTGGAAGACTGGGCGCGTATAATCAATGAAGCCAAGAGTGCTGTTCCGGGGTGGGATATATCTCAGGTTCCGTCAATTTCTGCTGAGCATGCATTCCGACTTTATGACACTTATGGCTTTCCGCTTGACCTGACGGAACTGATGGCGCGTGAGCGCGGTTTGAAAGTCGATGTTGCTGGTTTCGAGAAATTAATGGACGAGCAGCGGGAGCGCGCGCGGAAAGCGCAAAAGAAATCAGCAATCACGGTCCAGCATATCGTTGATTTTCCGACGAAATTTGTCGGATACAAAATGTTAGAAGCAGACGCGACGCTATTAAAAATTGTCGAGAAGGCCGGAGGAATTGGTAGCGGCGACAAGTGGGCGATTGTCGATGTATCGCCGTTTTACGCCGAGAGCGGGGGCCAGGTTGGAGACGCTGGCGAATTGAAATTCATCAAAGATGGCAAAGTCGTTCGAGTCGTTAATACGCTAAAGGAAAGCGATACCTTCTATCTAAAACTCGCTGATGTTGAAAGTTTCGACTGGTCGCCCGAAGCACCTCTGCACCTTAGTGTCGACGCCCCGCGGCGTCGCGTGATCGAAGGACATCACACCGTGACCCATCTGTTGCATTGGGCGCTGCACGAAATTGTGTCGCGCGATGCGGCACAAAAGGGGAGTTACGTTGGTCCTGATAAATTGACGTTCGATTTTTCGAGTGCAGCACTATCGCCGGAACAAAAGCGCAACGTCGAAAAGTTGGTAAACGAAAAGATCGCCGAGAGCGCGCCGGTTTCGTGGACAGAGATTCCGTACGACGACGCAAAGAAGCGCAAAGAGATCCAACAATTCTTTGGCGAGAAGTATGGCGATCAAGTTCGCGTTGTGCAGATCGGCGGGGAGCCGCAGAAGTTGAACGGCTACTCGATGGAGCTTTGCGGTGGCACCCACGTAGGATCGACAAGCGAGATCGGCGCGTTCCGGATCGTGAAGGAAGAAGCGATTGCCGCGGGGACGCGCCGAATCGAAGCCGTTGCCGGCGACGCGGCGCGGGTGTGGGCGCGGGAAGAAGCAGCGCGTCAGCAGGAACGATTCGAAACGTTGTTGCGAAAGAAGACGGATCTCTCGCCGTTGCCGGTTTTCACTGACACGGTGCAAGCGGACGAGATGTTGAAGCAGATCGACGCCCGCGCGTCGCATCTGGAAAAGCTCGACGTCGATGTTCGCGAGTGGGAAAAGAAACACGCGAAGGAAGCCGAGGCCGATTTGCGCAGCCGTGGATCGCAAATCGCAAACGATTTGGCGTCGTCCAAAGTCGGCCAAAAAATCTGCGTCGCCAGCGTGCCGGACGCCGACGCCAAACTGTTACAAGCGGTGGCCGACGCCTTGAAGCAAAAGTTCGACGGCCCAATCGTTCTCGCTGGAGCGAAGGACGGCCACGTCGCGCTGGTCGCACTTGTTCCGAAGTCGCTGACTTCGAAATTTCAGGCGAACAAAATTATTCAGCAAATCGCGCGGATGGTCGGCGGCAAAGGCGGCGGGCGTCCGGAAAACGCGCAAGGTGGCGGTACCGACGCGGACAAGATCGACCAAGCACTTGCCGAAGCGAAGCGATTGCTGACTTAGTCTGACGGCAGCACGAGCGTTATGAAAAACGTCGCGGCCAGTGCGAGGAATAGCACGATCAGATAGATCAAACCGCCGGTGAAGAATTTGAGTGTGCTGATGAACCAGCCTTGTCGATAGACCCGGCGGATCGACAAGAATATTTGCATCACGAACGCGATCCAAAGCAGCGCGATGCACGAGCCGGCGATTGCGCCCGGGACCGCACGGTTCAGTCCGATTGTTGCCAGCACGATCAACATGATCCCGATGTAAAAGAAGGTGTGGATGTGGAGCGCGTAAATTAGATGATCGATGTAGAAAGTGTGGCGACGGACATAGAGAACTTTCAGGACAAACGCGAAGAGCGGGACACAGCAAAGCATCATGTAAGGCAAATTGCTGAAGAGCGTGCTGATGAAGAGCCCCATTTTCGTTCCGTGCTCACCCATTTTGTCCTTGGCACGCGCCTCGATCCACTTTTCGAACGGGGTTGACGATTTCGTGTCTGCATCAAAGACCACAAAGGGTCGATCTGTCACCGGCCCGTAATTTTTTGTCGTTGGCACGGCAGTCGATCCTGCTGAAGGCGAGGGCGCCGCTGGAGGTGAACTCGCGGGAGGCGAGGGCACTGCCGGAGCGGGAGGCGGAGAAGGTTCGCGTAACAATTTCTCCAATTTCGCGCGTGCCTCGGGAGGCAAATCTTCTTTCTTCAGATCGGCTTCGATTTCGGCGCGGTCCTTGGGGCCGAGTTTGCTCGGATCGACCCGAAGTCCTCGCGCTCCATAATTGACCGCGAAGAAAAACAAAATGCTGGCCAGTAGGTAAAGACGAAGCGGATGGAGATAGCGAACGCGTTTGCCGGCGAGAAATTCGTTGGTCAGCCGCCACGGTTTGACGATGAGGAGGGCGATGGTCGCGAAAAATTTGGAGTCCCAATTTAGAAACGAGTCGAGAACATCGACAATCACGTGTCGAAACGAGCGGCGATAATCGATTGCCGCCTGCCCGCATTGCGCACAATGCGGCCCGGTTAACTCGGTGCCGCAATTTTCACAATGAGTGAATGGCAGAGGTCGTCGATCTTTGCCTCGCCCAAACCAACGTCGGCGCGCAGTTCTTTCGACCGCGGAAATCGCGGTGTCGCCGAGGATAATTTTTGCGGGCTCGTCCGCCATCGCGGTCGAGATTACGAAAAAAACGCGCGGTGCGTCTATCGTAGAAAGAACAGACCCGCTGTCCCAATCGCGCCGATTGCAATCATAACCGCGTCATTGCTGACAAAGTAGGGATAAACCATTAAGGCGATTCCGAGGAACATCGGCTTCCAAAGATTCATTCGCTTTCCGTAGATGAAGGCGACGAAGCCGATCGAGCCAAAGACGAAACCGCCGATCAAATTTGCCGCGCTCAAATTCAGCATGGGTGATAAACGAGCTATTTGCGGGCCAAGATCGACATACCAAACTTGTGGTTGACCGCTGGCAATCCGCGGTGACACGATTTGCCACTAATGGCTTCGCATTGGTTTAGGACCAAAAGTCCCGATCACTTAATGGCGGAAGCAGCCGCGCCCGAGCGCCAGATGAAGCGTTCGCTGAGCGCGCTCGACCTGACTGCGCTTGGGATCGGTGCCATTATTGGAGCAGGGATTTTCGCGCTGACCGGCACGGCTGCGGCCGGTCAGGTGTTTTCGTCGAAGTTAGAAACGCCAGTTCTCAATTTCATCCAAGCCTGGCTCTCGGGCGCGGATGTAATATTGGGACGAAACGGTGCTGGTCCCGCGATCATGATTTCATTTATGGTTGCCGGTTTGGCCTGCGGATTCGCGGCGCTTTGTTACGCCGAGCTCGCGTCAATGATTCCAGTTTCCGGCTCGGCCTACACTTATTCCTACGCGACGCTCGGGGAAATCATTGCCTGGATTATCGGTTGGGACCTGATCCTCGAATATGCGGTCGGCAACATGTCGGTCGCGGTTGGTTGGTCCGGCTACTTCGTGGCGCTGTGCGGCAGCACTGTCGGATTAAAATTTCCGATTTGGCTGGTCAACGATCATCGCACCGCGACCGACCTTCTGGCCAAGGGTGGCGATGCGCTCGCGGCGTTTTCCTCAACGACGTTGCCGGTGATCGCTGGTCATTCCATCGCCTTCAACTTACCTGCGCTTTTGATTGTTGCGGCGGTGACTTGGTTGTTGATCTACGGCATTCGTGAAAGCGCCAAAACGAACACGATGATCGTAATTATCAAAGTCACTGTCGTGGTCTTCTTTATTGCTTTCGGCGCGTTCATGGTGAACCCGACAAACTGGCATCCGTTCGTGCCGAACGGATTTGCCGGCGTGATGAGCGGCGCCGCTATTGTTTTTTTCGCCTTCATTGGTTTTGATGCGGTCTCAACAACGGCCGAGGAAAGCAAAAACCCGCAACGCGATATGCCGATTGGTATCATCGCGAGCCTGATCATCTGCACTCTTCTTTATGTCCTCATGTCCGGCGTCCTCACCGGTATCAAGAAATACACGGTCTATCTTGGCGACTCGGCGGCGGTGGCGACGGCGTTCGCAAGCAAACCCTGGGCGCAAGCTCTCGTCAGCGCGGGCGCGCTCGCGGGTATGACGTCGGTACTGCTTGTTTTCCAAGTCGGTCAGCCGCGCATTTTCATGGCGATGGCCCGCGACGGATTGCTGCCGGAATACTTTGCCAAAATTCATCCGCGCTTTCGCACGCCGCACATCACAACCATTTGGACCGGCATCGTCGTCGGCGGCGTTGCCATGGTGGTAGACATCGGCTCGTTGGCCGATCTAACAAACATCGGAACGCTCTTTGCCTTCATTCTGGTTTGTCTTGGAGTGAATGTGCTGCGCCGCACCGCACCGGAGCGGCCCCGGCCGTTTCGGGTACCGTTTGTCCCGATCTTCCCAATTCTCGGCGTCATTCTCTGCATTGCATTGATGCTGAGCTTGCCGGTCCTGACCTGGATCCGCTTTCTTGTCTGGCTTGTCATCGGACTGGTGATTTATTTCTTTTACGGCGCCTGGAACAGCAAGCTCCGCCGCGGCGTCGACGCTGGAATCACCGAGGACCAGCCACCGCTGATTAAACCGTAATGCGGGAGGGACCTTAGTGTCCCGACCGCGAGCGGCCCATGTGAAAGTCGCGGCGCTTAGGCCGCTTCCACATTTATCAAATCGACAATGGTTGCTACGCCGCTTTTTGCGCGTGGCTCGCTTTGTCGTCAACCTCGAGCCAATCGAATAGCGTCACCTTCGAAGCATCGAGCCCCAGTGGCTTCGTTTGTTCGATAAACCATTCGCGTCGCTCCGGATCATCATAAGGCCGGGTGGCCGTGACTTCGTCGCCCCAGCGTTTGATTTCGTCCGGCGTTTTCTTTTCACCGTTGCGGTTGAGCCATTCGACCATTTCCTGATCGCTCGCGCCGTTCTCGATTTGTGCTTTGAAATCGTTGCCCTTAACGCCTTTGAAACCGAAGAGCATGTTATCAAGCGGGCAATCGAAATGGTATTCGCCAATGTCGCCGGCAACAAGGGCGCGGCATTTGTCGAGCGTGCGACCGAGGATCGCGTAGCCGCTGACGCGGATGCGCGGACTGCGCGGGGCTTCCTTTGTCAGATCTTTCCCTATCACCTTTGTGTTCATATTTTACGCTAGCGGCAAAGGAGATCGCTGCAACCGGGCAACCACACTCGTTGCCTATTTGGGCAGGCGGTGCGCCTGCTCTACAATTGCCTGGTGAAAA
>CATPAT010000122.1 GCA_955652155.1 uncultured Chthoniobacterales bacterium
ATCGCTTCGGCGCGGATCGATTCGGTTCCCTGTGCCGATGCTGTTCGCCACCGCTTTCATGCCGATGTTCGGCATCGGCGGTCTAACCGGCATCCCGCTGGCGTTGGCTCCGGCTGATCTCTATCTGCACGATACCTATTACTTGATTGCGCATTTCCATTACCTCGTCGCGCCCGGAACGATCTTCGCCTTGTTTGCCGCGACTTATTACTGGTTTCCCAAAGCTACCGGAAGAATGATGAACGAGTTCTGGGGCAAGGTTCACTTCTGGCCGACGCTCATCTTTATGAACGTGATTTTCCTCCCGATGTTTCTCCAGGGAATGCTCGGGATGCATCGGCGTTGGTACGATGGCGGCCAAGGCTGGAGTCTGGCGGGCGAAAAAGCCTGGGGCTTGTCCGGTTTTGGTTGGAACGTTCCGATCTCAACAGCTGCTTGGCTGATGGGGCTCGCTCAAATTCCGTTCATCGTGAATTTCTTCTGGAGCATCAAGCACGGCCGCAAAGTGACATCCGATAATCCATGGGACGCGACAACTCTGGAGTGGGCGACTCCCACGCCGCCCGCGCACGGCAACTTTTCTGAGCCGATTACTGTGTATCGCGGGCCGTACGATTACAGCGTTCGCGGGGAGGAACGGGATTTTTGCCCGCAGAACGAGCCTGTTGGTGCTCTCTAACCGCGGATTACGCGGATGAAAACGGATTTTGTTGAGTGATTGCCGGGAAATTAGTGTCCGCCGCGAGCCCGTTCTTCGGCGTCATAGTCACGAGGACACTCTTCAGGAGCCGGTGCCATTTCCTCAAGCTCTTCATAAGCGCCGTCCTTGAGACGAAAATCCGTCACGGCAAATTTTCCGCGCTCATCAACGGTTGCGCTAAGCTCTGAACCAAGTTTTGGGAAACCCTCAATCTGTTTGGGATCAGACGTGAGCGCCGCCCGGACATTTACGGGCAAGGAAATCGGATTTAAGGCGACAACCTCGATCGTGAAGCCTTCCGGGTACGCAGAACCGCTTCCTGCATTGGCCGTTTTTGCTTTGGCATATTTGTCAGGAGCGGCATGTTTTGTTCGCTCCAGAATTTCGCGATTTGCGAGCGCCGTGATGTCGCATTGCCACTGAAGTGCACCATTCTTGAACTTCAAAAGAACGACACCGTCACGGAACCATTTGCCCTCAACCTCCCAGAGCAGCAACGATGCGTCGGGTGACCAGCGAGCCGGTAGAATCCCACCGTGCCCCATGCGATTCCATCCAGTCCACCTTGTTTTGATTACCGCGATGATTTTACCGGTTTTTAATTCGATAACGCTGTTCTTCGGATTTTCGGAATGTCTATGCTGATCCAAAACAGGAACTGTGATTCCGTAACGGCCATCGGGAGAAATTGTGCATTTCGGGACAACAAAACCCTTCGGTATGTTTTGCGCCTCTGCCGTTATTGTAAGCAACGCCGTGATGGTTAACAGATGCGCGGCGGCAGCAATCATTTCGCGATACAGACGTTCTTCGGTTCGGTGAAAAAGCGTAAGGCTTCTTCGCCACCTTCGCGGCCGACGCCGCTTGCTTTCATTCCGCCGAACGGGACGCGCAGATCGCGCACCAGCCAGCAATTCACCCAGACTGTGCCGGTGGAAATCCGTTCCGCGACGCGATGAGCGCGATTCAAGTTTTGTGTCCAGACGCTCGAGGCCAGGCCGTAATCGGTGTCGTTGGCGTAGCCGATCACTTCTTCTTCGTTGTCGAACGGCGTGATCGTGACCACCGGGCCGAAGATTTCTTCGCGATTGGTGCGACATGAAACCGGCAAATCGGTAATTACGGTTGGCGGAAAGAAATAACCGTCGCAGCAACGTTCGTTGATCGGGTCCGGCGCTTTCCCACCGAGGGCGGTGACACCGCCTTCTTTTTTGGCGAGGTCCACGTAAAATTTAACCTTATCGAGCTGAGCCTTGCTGACGATTGCGCCTTGTTCCGTTTTCTCGTCAAGCGGGTCGCCTAGTTTCAACTCCGACGCTTTGTCGATGAAACGATCGACGAAGGTTTTGTAAACTGAACGCTCGACGAATACGCGCGAACCGCATAAACAAACCTGGCCCTGGTTCGCGAACGAAGAGCGCACGCTTCCGGCAATGGCGGCATCGAGATCGGCATCGGCGAAAATGATGTTTGGATTTTTGCCGCCGAGCTCGAGCGAAACCTTCTTGAACAACGGTGCGCAAGCCTCCGCTACTTTGCGGCCGGTAACCGTGCCGCCGGTAAACGAGATTGTGCCGATCTTCGGATGTGCCGTCACTGCGGCACCTACATTTGGCCCGGTCCCGTGAACAACGTTGAGCACGCCGTTCGGCAATCCAGCCTCGGCGCAAATTTCGCAAAGCAAATACGCCGTCATCGGCGTCAATTCGCTCGGTTTCGCGATTGCGGTGTTACCGACCGCAATCGCGGGCGCGATTTTCCAGCTCAGCAAATAGAGCGGCAAATTCCAGGGCGAAATCAGGCCCGCGATACCGCGCGGCTGGCGCAGTGTGTAGTTGAACGCAACGCCGTCGGTGACGTGCGCTTCGTTTTCAGTGTGGAGGATCGCAGTCGCGAAGAATCGGAAATTGCTGGACGCGCGCGGAATGTCCAAAGAACGCGCAAGCGAGAGCGGTTTGCCGGTGTCGATCGATTCCGCGCGCGAGAGTTTTTCCAGATCGCGCTCGATCAGATCGGCGATGCGCAAAAGAATTTTAGATCGCTCGGCCGCCGGCATCTTCGACCAATCCGCGAAGGCCGCCTCGGCGGCCGCCACGGCAAGATCGACATCTTCCTTTCCGCTGTCAGCGACTTTCGAGTATGGCTTCCCCGTCGCGGGCTCGATGTTGTCGAGATATTTGCCACCGACCGGCTCAACAAATTCGCCGTCGATGAAGTTTTTGATGCGTGGAAATTCTTTTTGCACCGGCCAGATTGTAAGCGCCGAATCCGCCTTCGCAAAGGCTACGGCGCGACAAGCAAGCACCCCTACAACGGCCAAGCGAATGTCTTCTTAAGCCGAGGCGGCAGCTTCAGCGGTCCAGGTGACAGCGTGGGCGCGAACAGGTTGATCGAAACCTTTAAGCGGAATTACTCCGAGGTCCTCGAAAGGCAATGCTTTTCCCTCACACAGCTCGGCGACTACGTTCGAAACGAGGATCTGTTGGGGTTGCGCATGCGAACAAAGGCGCGCGGCCAGTTGCACGGTGCATCCGAACAAATCGTTGTGATGTTCGACCGGTTCGCCTGCGGCGATGCCAAGCCGAACATCAAGCGGACGATCTTTGTGTTCCTGTCGGTGCCGGGCAATCTCGCGCTGAACGCGGGTGGCGCATTTAACGGCAGCGGCGGCGGACACGAACGATGCCATAATGCCGTCACCGAGGTGCTTGATTTCGCGTCCGCCCAAATCCGACAAGGCGTTGCGCACAATCGAATCATGCACCTCCAACAATTCCATGGCTGCCTCATCACCGATTCGTCGAGTGACCGAAGTTGAGTCAACGATGTCGGTAAATAGAATTGTGCGGATCCCGGGATCACGCGCGTCGGCTTCGGCCCCGGGAAGAATGACCGCGCCGGCTGCGTTTACTTCAGTTCCACCAAAAAACAGCTCGGCGACGTCGGGCTCGACTTGAATAATCTTTTCGGCAACCAGGCCGTGCGCCTCGCGATGGACCTGGCTTGCAGCCTCGGCGTTGGGCGCGTGGCAAAGGCAAAAAATCTTTCCCTCTTTCTCATTGACCCAATACTTGTGGTAACTGACGCCGTACTTGCTCTGCACTTTAACGTCCTGGAGGTGGGCTTTCGCGACATCGTCGGCTTTCACGCCCCCTGGAATTTCGTGGATATCCATGTAAGACGGCATACGACTTCTAGATTAGCAGTCAGGCGGGGGAAATCTACTTCAAGATGTGGTGTGAAATGTTGATCTTCGGAGGTCGAGCGAGCGTCTGATAAACGACACAATACCGCTTGGTTAGTCGAAGAAGGGTGGCGAGCTGTTCTTCTGTCGCGTCCGTGTTCAAATCGAAGTGCAATCGGACTTGCTGAAAGCCGACGGGAACTTCTTTGGACACGGCGAGAGTTCCGCGAAAATCGAGATCGCCTTCGGCCCGAATGGTCGCGTCACGCAACGGAATGTCGAGAGCCGTAGCAACCGCACGCAACGTCACGCCCGCGCAAGCAACGAGCGACTCGAGCAACATGTCGCCGGAGCATGCGCTGAGTCCATCGCCGCCAGTCGCGGGATGAAGGCCCGCTTCAACGAGCGCTTTTCCGGTTGCGACATTGCAGGTAACGCCTTCGCCGATTTTGCCTTCGGCACGAAGCGTGATTGAGGCCGTCTTCGGTTGCTGCCGGTAGCGCTCCTTGATCGGCGCCTGCAACGATTTTAGCTCCGCCGCGTTCATGATCAGGCCGTTCGCTTTGTTCCGCTCGGTTTGATGTTTTGGTTCACGCGAAACAAATTCTGCGGATCATACTTGTCCTTGATCGCGACCAACCGCTGGTAATTGTCGCCGTAGGTCGCTTTCACGCGATCGCCTCCTTCGTCTCCCATTAAGAAATTCACGTAAGCACCGCCGGCGGAGTAAGGATGGAGCGCGTCGTAATAATTCTTCGTCCAGGAAATGATTTTTTCGTTGTTCGACGGATCGGGATCAACACCGACCATCACCTGAGCCCAATTTGCATCGCGATAATTCCAGGCGGTGTCTTGTTTGGCGACTCGTGAGGCCGCGCCATTGATCGGATAAAGATGCATGGTCGAATGCATGGACGGGAGTTCTTTGCCAAAGCGCACGTGTTCGGCGATCGCTTTATCGCTCAATTCGTTTACGAAATCCGCGCGCCAATACCATTGCAGGCCCGGCGGATAAATCGGGTCGAACATGCTTTGCAAGGCCGGCTGCGGAAGCGGACCGACGAAATCGAGCGCGGGCTTTTTGAAGGCGCGAATCGGTTTGAACATTTCCTCGGCTTTTGGAATGGGCGCGGTGCAGGCCCAGATGATGCCGCACATTTTTTTGAGATGAAGATTTTCGGGAAACGGCGGCGCGGGCGGTACGGTGAGAAAAGCAAAGAAGCCGTTCAAATTGTCGGGTGCCTGAACAATAAAATCCCGATACCATTTCATCACCTCGGCAGCTTCGCTCAGTTCGTAGAGCATCGGCCCGCCGTAGATCATGTCGATCTTGTGAAGTTTGAACGTGAAAGCAGTCACCACGCCGAAGTTTCCGCCGCCGCCGCGCAGCGCCCAGAACAAATCCGGATTTTCATCGGCGTTTGCTTTGACGAATCTTCCGTCGGCCAAAACGACGTCGGCTGAGATCAGGTTATCAATTGTCAGGCCGCACTTTCGAGTGAGGTGGCCGATACCGCCGCCCAAGGTCAATCCACCAACACCGGTCGTTGAAATAATTCCGCTCGGGACCGCGAATCCAAAGGCGTGCGTCGCATGATCGACGTCGCCCCAGGTACACCCACCGCCGACAGTCACAGTGCGAGCGGACGGATCTACTCGCGTGTATTTGATCGGCGCAAGATCGATGACTAGCGCGTCGTCGGCGATACCGAGCCCGCCGGCATTGTGCCCACCGCTCCGAATCGCCAGCAGCAGGGTGTTTTCGCGCGCGAAATTTACCGACGCGATGACATCTGCGACATCCGCGCAACGAACGATGAGGCGCGGTCGTTTGTGAATCATCCCGTTATAAACTTTGCGCGCGTCGTCGTAATCTTTGTCGGTGGGCTCGATAATTCGCCCTCGGAGAGTTGCCTTCAGTTGCTGGATCGAGTTGTCGTCGAGTTTTGGCGTTGGCATTGGCGGAGTTTTTTGCAAAGACGGCGGCGCCCGAAACGTTGTATATTCAGATATGAAGCATCTTCAACTTATTGGCCTTATTGTTTGCGGGGCGATTTTGATTGGTTGCGAAACGACCCAAACGGCGGGGATGGGGAACCAGGAGCAAAAACGTCTCGCCGCAATTCAGCAGCAGCAACAGGAAGATGCGCAGATGGACGAAAGCGACCGCAATCTGTGGAACGCGCACCAGGACCTCTTATATACCGGCACGAACCCGGCGGTTCCGTATCGGTAGTAGGGCCGACGCCGATTCGAACGGTCAGATTTGATCTTGCTCCAAAAGGTAAAGATATAGGATCGCCATTGCGTCCGCGTTTGAAGCCGAGGTGTTGTCGTACTCGGCCGACAGCTCGTAGCGATGATCACGGAAAATCCGCACGCCATCGACGGACTTGAATTCATCGACGTGAGCGACCCCGATACGGTCCGGCCAATCTTGCGAGTTCAATCGGAAAACGGTTGTGCCGGTCGTCAGATCACGCAATTCCATTCCCCGCGCGAAAGGATGAACGTGAATGGTTGCATAATGAATCGTGGTGTCGAAAGGAAGATTGAGTTGTGGCGTGATCTCCATGGTATAGACATGACGTCCTGGAGGGACGCTCCACAGGTTCATTAAATCTTCGCCAGGTTTTCCCGCCATCAGATTCACTTTCGAAACCTCCGCGCATCCGGCTCCGATATGCTGCGTCCGTGCGTTTGCCATACACGAATGACCGGTGTCCGCAGCTTGGCTGCGACTCTGCATCACATATAACGCGCGGCGGAAAAGCGCTTTGGTCGGCGCGCCCGGCTCATCGCCAGCGATCGTGTGCACCTTTGTCCGCATGCGAACGTTCACGACTCGATCGCGCGCATTGAGATTTAAAGACATCGTCAAATAATCCAGAGCCGCGTCGTTGGGAATCGGAACACCAAAGCCTGGTGGAAGATCGATGGCGAGCCGGCCGGGCACCAGCGTGAAAAGACGCCAATCAAGATGGGTCTTTCCGCCGAGCTCTTGGTTGTGTTGGTCAGGCGTCAGGCCGTGCTCGTCGAACGTGAGATTGGAATGACAAAAAAATTCCTGAGAGATCGGCTTCTGCTCGGTTGCGTCGACAACCTGCGTTTCCAAACCGGTAATCCATTGCACTTTCGATTTATCTGCGGTCGCCAAACGGATGCCGCTCTGGATCGACATCGGCCCTTCCATCGAGTGATAGATCTTGTCCAGCCGGTATGGATCAGAGACCAGCGTCAACACCGGTTTCGTCGTAGACGCAGAACGCGTCAGCGAATAAACTCCAGGCCAGACCAGCGCACCGGCAACGGTGAGAAGAACCAAACGTCGGCTCACGAAGCGCATTTTAGAGCAACGCGCGTGCCCGCCGATGACCCGTTATCGATCGAAGATTAAGAGTTCGATTGAGCGGAAGGGGAAGATGAATGGCGGTGAGGGAGGGATTACGCTTCCGCTAGTGATCCGAAAGTGTGCCCGCTGATGGATTTCCCTCTCGCGCCTGTTCGGTGGCGCGACGCAACCAACAGCGTCGCCTTAAATTCTTCAATTACCACATGGCAGGCGCGGTGAGGGAGGGATTCGAACCCTCGGTACCCTTTTGAGGTACGGCGCTTTAGCAAAGCGCTGCTTTCGACCACTCAGCCACCTCACCAAAATCTCGGGCGGACAATATGCTTCGGAATTGGCGATTGCCAATTTCCAATTGCCAATCGAAATGATTGGCAATGATCAGCGAGGCAGAAGCGCGCGCGAAGATCCTGGAAGCCGTTCGGCCGTTGCCGCCGCGGAAGATGTCGATCGCGGACGCGCTCGATCTATTCGGAGCGGAAGATTATTTCGCGCGCTTGCCGCTCCCGAACTTCGACAACTCAGCAATGGACGGTTACGCCGTCATCGCGAGTGACTGTAAGAAAGGCGTGCGATTGCGCGTAGTTGGCGAACAACCGGCGGGTGTTGATCGCAAGCTGCGCGTTTCAAATGGCAGGACGGTCCGGATTTTCACCGGCGCGTCCATGCCGGCCGGCGCGGATGCGGTCGTGATGCAGGAAGATGTCACTCGCACCGGCGATGAGATCGTCATCAACGTAGATGTCGAAGTTGATGAGTTCGTGCGAAAGCGCGGGTGCGATCTTGGCGAAGGACAAAAAATTCTCGGGAAAGGCGACCGAATTGTTGCCACGAGACTCGCTTTGCTGGCTTCGCAAGGTTTTGCACAAGTGAGTGTCGGTGGTGAAGTGCGCGCTGCCATTATTTCGACGGGCGATGAATTAGCTAAGCCCGGCGAGAAAATTCAGCCGGGACAGATTTACGACAGCAATTCTGTTCTATTGCAATCGTTACTGAAACGCTTCGGCGCGGTTGCCGCTTCGGCCGGAAATTGCAGCGATGATAGTGATTCGTTGCGGGCAGCTATGCAAAGCGCCGCGAAGAATGAGATCTTGATCGTGAGCGGCGGCGTTTCTGTGGGCGAACACGATTTGGTTCAATCAACCTTGCGCGATCTTGGGGCGAAGATCGACATCTGGCGAGTGGCGATCAAACCGGGTAAGCCGTTCCTGTTCGGGCAGTTAGGACGGTGCTTCGTCTTTGGTCTGCCGGGAAATCCGGTGTCGGCA
>CATPAT010000123.1 GCA_955652155.1 uncultured Chthoniobacterales bacterium
CGGTTTTGCAGACCGCAGCCTTACCACTTGGCTACCCCGCCGTTAGCGGAAGTTGAGGGTAACGCGCGACCCAACTGTGTCAACGTTATGGCTGTCTGAAGAGAGAAAGTCCGCCTGGCACCGGTGATCGGTGCACAACTCGCGCCAGCAAACTCGCGACTTACTTGGGCGGTTTAACGACGGCCTGCGATTTCGCGTCATCACCGATCACGATGAACCGACCGTGATACGGTGGCATCGGCTTCGCCGGATAAGGCGGGCGGATGATCGCGAAGCCTTGCGCTCCAAGCGCAAGACTGAGCAGGACGCCGAGGGCGAGCGTTCTCATATTGCTGTTCTCCTCTGCATCGTTCATGCCATAGAAATTCCTAATTCTGCGACGCCGGCTCAGTGGGTGAACCACCGGCCGATTGGGTAGGCAAGAAATGGCCGAGCGCTGCAACGGAAGATCGCTACATCCGATTTGGATTTCGAGACAACACCTGCGATCACTTCAGGAACAACAGCAGTCCGCAGCATGTTCAAATCGCCGCCGATACTACGGCCAAAAATCCAGTTGTCCAATTTTTTGTAAGCCCTGGCCGACTTTCGCATTTTGGATTTCGAATTAACTTCCCGTCCGATGCCACAGTTTACTTATCGAGCCCGCGACGCGCAGGGCGCACTGGTGGAAGGCGTACTGGATTGTGCCGATCGCACTATAGCCATTCGCCAGATCGAGCAGAAACGTTGCATCCCTATTCGGATCGAGATCGTCAATGCGCGTCCCGAACGCGATGAGAAATCGCAATCAGCCGCCGCGACAACGCCAACGCAGGCCCTGAAAATTCCACACAACCAGCTGCTCATTTTCACCGAACAGCTCGCGCATTTGCTCCAGGCCGGCATGACGCTGGACGAAGGATTGTCGATCTTACAAAAGCGGCTCAAACAGCCGCGAGTGCAGGAAATGACGCGAGCATTGCATCAAGCGCTGGTTGATGGCCGAAGTTTTTCGCAGGCCTTGCGCGAGATGCCGCGAATTTTTCCACCGCTCTTTGTCAATCTCGTTGCGGCGGGCGAAGCAAGCGGGGCGTTGCCGGAGATTTTGCACCGCCTCGTAAAACATTTGATGCAGGCGAAGGACCTGCGCGACCGCGTTCAGCAGGCGCTGATCTATCCGGCGTTTCTCGCAGTCGCCGGCGCGGGGTTGATCACAATCTTTATCACTTACATGGTGCCGCAGTTGACCGGGTTCATGGCCCAAATCGGCGGCGCCCTTCCGCTGCCGACGCGAATCCTGATGCAGATTCATCATGGCATCATTACGTATTGGTGGTTGGCGATCCTGATTGTCATCGGCGCCAGCGTCGGTTTCCGCGCATTCGTCCGCACCGAAGAAGGACGGCTCACTTGGGACCGATTTCGGCTGAAGATTCCGGGTTACGGGCGTGTGATTCGTCATCGTTACTACGCGCAGTTTTCACGCACGCTCGGCACGCTCATCCAAAACGGAATTCCCCTCCTCCGCGCGCTCGATCTAGTGAGCGAGATCGCCGGCAATCGCTATTTGGAATTAAAGGTCACCGAAGCGCGACGCGCGGTGGTCGATGGGGCAACGCTCTCCGCGGCGTTGAGTTCACAGCACATTTTTCCAGATTTGTTTACCGACATGATGGCGGTGGGCGAACAGACGGGACGCTTCGGAGAAACAATGCAAACGATTGCCGATGTTTATGAGCGCGAGCTGGACCGCAACGTCGCCATCATTTCGCAATTGATCCCGCCGGTGATTATCGTTTTGATTGCGCTTATCGTAGGGCTGGTGGTTTACAGCATTCTTTCGGCAGTATTTGAGGCGACACATAGCTTGCAGTTTCGACCGCACTAAGGTACTCTTCGCAGCCAAATGCTCATTCGCATCGTTGCGCTTTTTTGGCTGATTGGCGCAACCTCTTCTCTCATTGCGCAGGAAGCATTTAACAACGGTCTGCCGCAGCAAGAAAGCGATACGACTGCACAAAACACCGTGGAAAGCGCGTGGATTGATTTGCGTCAGCATCCATCGGCAAACTCGCGACCACAAAGCGCGCCGAGTTGGGTCGAGGCGGTCAACATGGCTCCGACTGTGGAAATAAACGGCGCCTCTGCGAAAACCATCTTCCGCATTCGCATCGCGCACCCGCCAGGAGACTACCAAGTCCTCTATTTCCGGCTTTTTTTCGATGATAATAGCAACGCGCGACCGGAACTGGTGGCATGGGATGAATTGGGCACGCAGGTCCTGCGCTCCGACGAACTTGGCTCGGGTGTGGGACTGCCGACATCGGATTCGGTCATGATTCCGATGAACGGAATCTCCGTGCTCGACGTCGAGGTGCCGGGTGACGGTAAAACAATCCGCGGTGCCTACCTCGATTGGATGACGACCAGTGAAGTTGTCCATCCGGTCAGCGCGGAGCATCGCGACGTCATCCCCGAGCCTTTCTCGTCGCTGCCTACGTTGCACGCGCCGGAGCAGGACCTGGAACATTTCGGAACCGTGACTGCCACGCTGGCCAGCGACACGGTTCCGGTCGGCTCCGATGCCCAACGCGGCGCAGTGTTTCAGTTTGGGATTGAATCGCAGCCGTTGCTCGCGCTGCTCACATTCGAAGTGGCAAGCCCTCGAATCGATTCACCGCCGGAAGTTTATGTGAATGGCGAAGACGTCGGCGCTGCAACGTTCACGTTGCCGGAGCTCGCCGATCCCGCGTATCGGGGGCAAATGGAATCGTTGCTCAAAGAAATGCGGTTTCAGTACACCGGTTGGCTCCGGGCGCAAAAACTCATTCCAGCCAGCAACTTGAAAGTTGGGACAAACGATGTGACTATCCTGGCCGGCGGCGCTACGTCGGCATCGGCGATTCGCGGAACGCAGATTCAACTAAAATATCTTTGGGAAAAATCGGATTATTTGCTCCAAACTCCCGACTATTAATTGAACCGCAACCCGCCGTTGCGTGTCTCTGTGTTAGCTCAACCAATGATTAGACGAACGAATCAATCTGGCTTCACCCTGCTCGAGATCATGATCGTGGTGAGCATCATCGTGATCTTGCTGGGTCTCGCGATTTCAAAAATGGGCAATCCGACAGCGTTCGCCAAGACCACGGCTGTGCGAGCCGACGTCCAATCAATCGGCACGCAATTGATGCAGTATGAAGCGATGAACGGTTTTTATCCGACGACCGAGCAAGGTTTGCAGGCGCTCGTCACCCAGGCCGAAAGCGAGCCCAGACCAAGTCGGTGGTACCAGTTCTTCAAAGAAGTTCCGAAAGATCCGTGGGGCTCGGTTTACATTTATCGCTGCCCTGGAATTAAACATCCGGACAAATACGATCTCTTTTCAGCCGGGCCGGATCGTCAACCGGACACGGCCGACGACGATTGGGGCGAATAATTCTTAGGACCGACACCGCCGTCGTGAAATGCCAGTTCGGCCCGGACCTAGGGCGCGGCACGCAATCGTTAGATCGATAACAAACTATTGCTCACCGGACAGCGGCGGAGTCGGCACTTGCGGCTGCGGATTTCGTTGAATGGTGCCACGCACGTGCGGAGTTGGCGCGACGATTCCGGCATTTTGACCCGGTTTCGGAATACCGGGTTGTGGCGGCGGGACAATGCCCGGTGCCGGTCTATTCGGGAGCGGTTGAGTGATTAGTTGCTGGTTGAAAGTGAGCGTTGCGAATTGACCGTCTTTACTGATCGTCACTTTGGTTTCGCCCACTTTGTCGGACCATTCAATACTCGCGATGGCGTAACCGTCCACCGGGCCACCACACGTCGTCAGAAATTTTTTGAAGTCTCTTTCGCCGGTCGAAGCGATCGTAACCATGTCGCAGTCGGGCGCCTTTGCGGCGCTGGTAACGTAAAGGTCCTTCGCGAAATTTGGCGTGGCCGCCGGCGCAACCACTGCACTGGCGACGGCGAACGGGGAATGATCGAGCATTCCTTTGTAGCGATCGAAATTTAATCGCTTCGGCAAATCGTCATCGGCGCGCACGGAAAAGACTCCGATCGTCGCGAAGATCGAGATGTAGATTCGTAGGCGCATCGCACTCAACCTTTCTTGCGGTTAGCCGGCGCAAACCAGCGCGCGATCTTGAATTTGCCGCGCATCATGGTCGCGTCATTGCTGTCAATCACCAGGTTCACACTCTCAAAGACAACGAATGCGTCCGGTTGTTGAACGTCATAAAGAAAATGAACAAGCTCCGGCCAATGGCTGCTCGCTTCGATGGAAGCGAAAACGGCTTGATGGTTGGGAGTTGTTTCGCCCGACCCGATCGCCGGGTTCTCGATTAAAATGTTGTACTTGCCGGCGATTTGTTTGAGTTGATCGAGCAGGTTAGAAGCTTCCTCGGCGCCTTTGAGGGTAGGCTGCGTTTTCTGCACCCATTGGTCGCGCCTCGCCCAGAGATCGCGCTCTTTCATGTAAACGGTTTGCTCAGAGCGGGTCGCTTTGCGCGAGGCCAGCTCGCTCCGCGAGGTGCTAATCGTTCCCAAAAGCCAGCGCCAGATGAAGAGATTAACAAGCAGGAATAAAATGCCGGCGACAGCGAGCGTCATGATGCGCTCGCGCTGACTCATCCGTTGATAAGCTCCTGTCAATTTCGCCATCATCGCGGTTTTCCCTCCAGACGAAATTGCGCGTGATTGTTCGCCAAAATTCTTGGCGCGGCCATATCGAATCGGAAATTCTGCAAGCCGGAATTCTTTTTTATTTTCTCCGCAAATTGATAGGCCAACGCGGTCGTGTTGGACTCGCCATCGACTGAGATCTGGCGCGCGGACTGATTGTAGGCCGTAATGCGGACATCAGCCGACGGCAAACTTTCGTAAAGGTGCAACAGAATTTCGACCGGGTAGAAGCGCGAGTCGATCGCCGGTGCGAGCGCTTTCCAGTTAGCTTCAGTCTCGCGAATGAACTGCGTTGGTGGTCCGTCGCGCGCAATCAGTCGATCAAGTCGCGCGATCGCGAAACGGCTGTAAGCAAGGTAAAGGAGAAAGAGGAGAAAGATCGCGGCGTAAGCGCCACCGGCCAAGGTGAGTCGCTTCTGCCATTCACCGCGCTTAACGAGTTGCGCCCGGCGCTGCCGCCAACTGTCGGGCAGGAGATTAAGTTTGACCGACGCCGGCGGCGTCTCGATCCCTACGAGCTCGGTGGGAGTCGCGAGAATCCCCTGCACCATGTCGCGCAGATCGTAACAACTTTCATCGAGCAAGACGCTTGGAAAGGAACCATTGATGCCTTGCAGCTCTGCGCTTAACGCCAGGTGCGGCAATTCCATTCGCAGTTGTTCAGGCGCGGCTCCGTCCAGTGTGCGGGTGAGGCTGATCTTTCCATTTTCAGTCACAGCCGAAACCAGCGTTTCGCCTTCTGGATAAATTAGCAGCGCACGTCCTTCCGGAGCATGGGTAGTTGCGCGCTGCGCTGCATAAACTGTGACCTGGCGCGGTATGATGCCGTTATCGATTAGTGGCGCAGCAATTTCAGCTAATCGCTCATTCCTCACTGCGATGGCGGAAATGACGCTTTCGGTTTCGTTTTGTTCGATCAATTCGAAATCGGTCGTGACTTCCTCTGCCGAAAACGGAAGTGCTTTCTCGATTTGAATCCGGACCATCTCCGGAAATTCCATCGGATCGATGGTCGGCAGACGGAATCGCTGCGCGAGGACAGCAGCGATTGGCAAGCTCAAGACAACGTTGTCCTGGGCCGAGATGAGCGGCACGGCTTCATCGAGCGTGCGCAGCAAGCGCACATTCCACGAACCGTTGTCCTTACGCGCGCGCAGGAGATTCCAGCCATTCGCGGCCGGCGTGATAAAGACCGGTGTCGACGTTGGCTCGATAAACTAAAACTCCTTCCAGGTAATCAGTTGGGGAACGGCGCCGATTCGCCGAAACACCATTTGCACCGTGCGCTTGGCTTTGCCAGCCGTTCCGACGCTGACGACGCGCAACACCGGATCCTTAAACGAAATGAGCCCGTTGAGTCGCTTGAATTGCTCTTCATTGAGTCCGAGAAGCAAGCGCGCATCGTCGATTCCTCGCATCTGCGTATCATCTTCAGTGCCATCGATTCCATCTGGCCCCCGTCGCGCTTGCAAGAACCGATCCACGATCTCCGGTGTTAGTCCTGGCAAAGCAAGCAGGACGTCGCGCGATGCCCACGCCAAATCCACTGGGCCGCTGCTGTTGAGAGTGAATTCATCTTCCCATCCGGGCGTGCTCGTGAATTCGGACCAGCCGGCGATTTTCTTCAACTCCTCGATACGC
>CATPAT010000124.1 GCA_955652155.1 uncultured Chthoniobacterales bacterium
TCTTTTGAAATGACGCCGACATCTTTGGTTCGATCGACAAAGATGCGATTTCGCGTCAGCAATTTATCCATCTCGTCCAGAGCGGGGCCGAATTGATCGAGAAAGTCGCGCAACATCGGTATGAATTTTTCGGGGAGATCCCGGATTTGGCCGCCGACGCGTGTGTAGGAAGTCGTAAAGCGCGCCCCGCTGAGAAGCTCGCTCAGGTCGTAAATTTTTTCGCGTTGCGTGAACGAATAGAGAAACACCGTCATTGCTCCAAGATCGAGGGCCATCGCGCCGAGCCCCATCAGATGCGATGAGATCCGGGAAAGCTCGCAGCAAATCACGCGAATCGCTTTTCCGCGCGGCGGAATTTCCCAGCCCATTAATTTTTCCACTGCCAGTGCGTAGGCCACGTTGTTTGCCAGCGGCGCGAGATAATCGAGCCGGTCGGTATAAGGCACGAACTGGTTGTATTGCATGTTCTCGGCGATTTTTTCGTCGCCGCGATGCAAAAAACCGACGTCCGGCATGACTTTGGTAATAACCTCGCCGTCGAGCTCGAGCACGAGCCGCAACACGCCGTGCGTTGCCGGATGCGACGGCCCCATGTTGAGAATCATCTTCTCGCCGATATCGTGATCGGTTTGGCGCAGCTTCGCGTCTTCCGCGGCAACTCGCGTTACCGGATCGGGCGATTCAATTTCTCGCACGGTGAACGCCATACGCTTGTTTATGCTCGCGAGTGAATCATCACGCGCAAGCGTAAAGTGACCCTGCGAAAATGAGCGCTCGCGCTAAGTTCGCAACGTGATTAACAAGAGAAACGAAATGAAAAAGATCGCGCTTTTATTTGCCGGACAAGGCGCGCAGGTCGTCGGGATGGGGAAAGATCTGGCCGGCGAGTTCCCAGCCGCGGCGGATTTGTTTCGGCGAGCCGACGAAATCCTCGGCCGCAAATTAAGCGACATCGCGTGGAACGGTCCGATCGAGGAGCTGACGAAGACCTCGAATTGTCAGCCGGCTCTTTTTGTTCACGGTCTGGCGTGTTTCTCGATCTTGCGCGAGTTGGCCGGCGATTTTCCGGTCGGCGGCGCGGCCGGATTGTCGTTAGGCGAAATGACCGCGCACGCCGCTGCTGGCACATTCGATTTCGAGAGCGGGCTCAAACTCGTGCAAAAGCGCGGCGAGTTCATGGATGAAGCTTGTGCCGCGACGATTGGCGGAATGGCGGCAATGATCGGCGGATTGGAGAACGACGTTCGCCAGCTCGCAGCCGATGAGGATGTCGATGTTGCCAATATCAACGCGCCGGGACAGAACGTTATTTCCGGTGAGCTGGCGAAAGTGGAAGCGGCGGTCGGGGTTGCGAAGGAATATGGGATTCGCCGCGCCACGATGCTGAATGTGGCCGGCGCGTATCATTCGCGATTGATGGAAAGCGCTTATGAAAAACTCGGCGAAGCGCTGGCCAATGTTCCAATCCACACGTCACGATTCCCGGTGATTAGCACTGTGGCTGGCCAGGAAGTGAAAACGCCGGCAGAAATTCATCAGACGCTGCAAGATCAAGTCACCAGCACGGTCCGCTGGGTCGATTGCATGGAACGACTGGTCGATCTTGGCTGCGATCTGTTCATCGAGCTCGGGCCAGGTGGTGTGCTCGCCGGTCTGCTCAAGCGCACGCGCAAAGATGTCGATGTTATGTCGGTCAGTGACGTCGAATCGGTGCGAAACGGAGCAGCCCGACTGAAGTAGTAATACCACATCCTACGCCGGTTTAAGGTTGCGCACACCCGTTGTTCGCACCTGTTGCGTCGGTGCCGACTACTACTGCTTCGTTGCCGACGCCGGCCCCCTTCGCGTTGCGCTCAAGTCGGAGGTCTTTGATCCGAGTTGTCGAAGATTATTTTGAAATCTCGCGATCTGAAGTCGTCGCCGTCGCCTTGTTGCTGGCGATCCTGGCGGCGACCGATGCTGTTGGCCTCTTGCATCACAGATTCGACAGCGACGAGCCGCAGCATTTGCACGTCATCTGGGGTTGGACGCACGGGCTTGTTCAATATCGCGATCTTTTCGATAACCACATGCCACTCTTTCACCTCCTGTTCGCTCCCGTCTTCGCCGCGATTGGCGACCGCGCGACGGTTCTTTATTGGATGCGATTGGCCCTTTTTCCGGCCTGCTTCGTTGCAGCCTGGTGCACTTTTCGCATCGGGGCGCTGCTTTTTTCGCGTCGCGTCGGTTTGGCAGCGGCAATGCTGGTCGCGTTCTATCCAACGTATCATCGGATGTCACTCGAGTTTCGAGCAGACAATCTTTGGGCGCCGCTTTGGTTGCTGTGCCTTGTCGTCCTGATCAATGGGCGGCTCACGCCGCGACGTGCTGCGTTTACCGGTCTTCTTCTCGGCTGCGCCTTCGGGATCTCAATGAAGACGAGCCTGCTGTTCTTATCGTTAATCGGCGCCGCCGTCGTGTTGTTGCTTTTAGTTCGCGGTAAGAATTTCTCCTTGTCGCGGAGTGATTGTTTCCGCTGCGCCGTGGCGCTCGCCATCGGCACCGCGCTCGTTCCCGCAGTCATAATGCTGGGTTTCGCAATCGGTGGTATCTGGCACGACTTCCGATATTGCGTCTTCGATCACAATATTCTGTCGCACTTCCGCAGTCGCCCGGATTGGCGGTTCATGATCTTTCCGATTGCGTTTCCGCTCCTACTCTACGCTGGAAGAGTTTTGATGCAGAACAGTCCGCGTCCCGAGCTCGCGATTCGTCGCGGATTTATTTTTCTCGTCTGCGGATTTTACCTTTCCGCGCTCATCAGTTTTTGGAGCCAGATTACGAGGCAGGATTTTCTTCCCTCGCATCCGCTCGTGGGAATTTTTTGCGCGGCCGGCCTCGGCTATGTCGATCGGTTCCGTCCGGCCTTCACTGGTTTCTTTCGTCGCGTTCCGTTACCGGCTTTCGTCATCGCGGCGGAGCTTCTCGTTGGCGTGGCGATCGAACCGTTTTGGATCGATGAAACTAAAAGTGAGACGGCCTTGCTTCGGGACGTGCTCACCGTGAGCGATCCCGGCGACTACGTTTTTGATAACAAAGGCGAAACGGTTTTTCGCCGCCGCTGTTTTCGGCCGGTGTTGGAAACTCTCACGCTCGAACGGATCCGGCGCGGCTTGTTACTGGATGACGCAGCCCGGACGTGCGTCGAAAAACGAGTGTGCGTGGCGGTGCTGCCGCGTCATGCCTGGCTGCCTTCTTATGCGTTTATCGAACAGAATTATCTGCCGGTGACGGATCGACTGCGTATCGCGGGCACAATCCTCAAACCGCCGACCGGGAATTCTAAGCGATGCGATTTCGACGTCGCGATTCCGGCCTCGTACGAGATCGTCGCCGCGGACAACGTTGTTTCAGGCGAACTCGACGGCACGCCCTACACCGGCGCGCGCTTTCTCTTAACCGGTCGGCATTGGTTTGAATCGGCGTCACCAGTAACTCGCGTTGCTTTGCTTTGGGCGCAGGCGGCGGACCGAAACTTCACACCCTTCGCGCATCATGCCATGTGAATCGTTTTACCGGTGTTTCATTTTCCAATTGATCCATTTTTCGCATGAGCATTCCAGTTTTTGATTCTGACTCGCGTTTATTGCTGGTTGCGCCGCATCCCGATGATGAATCGCTGGCTTGCGCGATTGCTTTGCAACGAGCGGTTCGGGCCGGCGCGGCCATTCGCGTGATTTATATCACCGACGGTGACAACAATCCGTGGCCGCAGTGCGTCTGTGAACGGAAGTGGCGATTGAACACGGCTGATCGTGATCGCTGGGGACAGACCCGACGGGCTGAGGCGCTGGCGGCGCTTCGTGTTTTGGGCGTTGAACCAGCCGCAGTGCGTTTCATCGGTTTACCCGATCAAAAGTTGACCGCGCTATTGATCCGCGATTGTCGTTTCGCGCTCAAACGGCTCGGGTCGATGATCAGTCAATGGGGCCCGACACATCTGGTCTTTCCCTCGCATTTCGATCGGCATCCTGATCACAGCGCGGTGTCGATCATGATCCAGCTCACTTTGCCCGACCTTCCCGAGAACGGTATTACGACATCGGCCTGGACCTACTCAATCCACGGGAATAGCGTCGCCTTTTCTGAGCAAGCGGAGCCGATGCCGGCGTCGGATCTGGAACAATTGATGAAACTGCAAGCGATTCGATGTCACGCGACCCAGTTAAGACTCTCTAGAAACCGATTTCTCGGATATGTCAGTCGACCGGAATTGTTCACCCGCTGGCGGGCGGGGAATGCAGCCCTGGATGATTGTTTCATTCAGTCAA
>CATPAT010000125.1 GCA_955652155.1 uncultured Chthoniobacterales bacterium
AGCCGCTGCCGTTTCTCCAAATCGGTCCGCGCCGTTTCAGCCGCCCTTTTCGCGGCGACGATGTCGGGGTCGTTTGCGACCCGGTTTTGCAGTGATCGCCATTCAATGTGCAGCCGGCGCTCATCCGCTTCTTTGCCTAACGACGTCTGCTTGAAAATCTCATCGATCTGCGCGCGTTCCGGAATGGTCGGTTCCGCAGTAGGTGTGGGGAGAGGCGTCTCCGGGGGGCCACGTGATTGCAGTTCGGGATCCGTTGCGACCTGGCCGCTCACCAACGCGGCACTGGCGCAGAGAACCAAGATCAGCAGCGAGAGTTTCACGACTGGCTAACTTGATCGTAATCGAAAGATGACGCAACAGAGCGCAACCTCGGCATTGACGCTCGCTGAACTTTCGAGATGCGGCAGGCGACTGGGTGTGATAAAGATCAGCGCGGGTCAGCGGGGCGTAGTTTAGCTTGGTAGAGCGGTCGCCGCGGCGACAGGTCGGCTGAAAGTTTCCGGATGCGCTGTTTCGCGGGGCATGATAAACATCAACGCCAGAATCGCGGGGTGTAGCTTAGCTTGGTAGAGCGCGTGGTTTGGGACCACGAGGTCGCAGGTTCAAATCCTGTCACCCCGATTTGAACCCACCTCGAGGTCGGACGCCGCGGCGACTCACCCCGACCAGCTGAGATGTTTTACCGTTACGTTCTCCGCAGCAAAAAGACCGGCCGTCGCTACGTCGGATCCTGCGAAGATTTGGATGATCGCATTCGTCGTCAATTTCGTGCTTGGTCATTCCTTCGTCATTCGACATTCGTGCTTTGTCATTCTCCCGACTCGTAGCCAAGGTTCGGCCCGAGTCGCTTCTCCACTGTCGCGATCGATTCACTGCGCCGCCGGGCGTAATCCAAAATTTGGTCGCGCCCAATCTGGCCAACCCCAAAATATTTTGCGTCCGGATGTGAGAAGTAAAGACCGCTTACACTTGCTCCGGGATACATCGCGTAGGATTCCGTTAGTTTGATGGCGATATTCTCTTCCGCCTCGAGCAGATCGAACAACGTTCGTTTCTCGGCGTGATCGGGCGATGCCGGGTAACCAGCCGCCGGCCGAATTCCCCGATATTTTTCCCGAATCAAATCGGCGTTCGACAGATTCTCGTCTCGCCCGAAACCCCACCCGATCCGCGCCTGGAGATGCGAGTATTCCGCGAACGCTTCGGCCAATCGGTCCGCGAGCGCTTTTGTAATGATGGCGCTGTAGTCGTCGTGCGCAGTTTTGAATTCTTCAGCAACTTCATCCGCGCCGTGAATCGTGACGGCAAAGCCGCCCAGATAATCGGGCGAATCCGCCGCGATATAATCAGCGAGACACTGGTTGAACTGTCCCGCAGGTTTTTGCATTTGTTGCCGCAGAAAATAAAAAGTCGCCAGTTTCTCCTGGCGCGATTGGTCGCGGAAAAGATCGACATCATCGCCGCCTGCTTTCGCGGGCCAGAACCCGAAGGCACCGCGGGCGGTCAGTGATTTTTCGGCAATGATTCGGTCCAGAACTTCTTGGGCGTCATCAAACAGCTCGCGCGCCTGCGCGCCGATCGTCGGGTCGTCGAAAATCGCCGGATATCTTCCGCGCAATTCCCACGCGTGAAAAAATGGCGACCAATCGATGTAATCGCGAAGTTCGACGATCGACGGAGCGATTGTCCGGGTTCCGGTGAAGTCCGGTTTCGGCGGAACGTAACTGCTCCAGTCAATCGGAGTTCGATTCGCGCGCGCCTGTTCAAGGGTGATTAGCTTCTTTTCGCGCATCTTCGCGCTATGCGCTTTACGCAACGCCTCGTATTCAGTGCGAGTCTTGGCGTCGAAGGCCGCCTTTTGTTTTGCACTCAGGAGCGAATTAACCACGCCAACTGCGCGCGAGGCGTCCAGGACGTGGATCGTGCTTTCATGATAGTGGGGAGCGATCTTCACTGCCGTGTGCGCCCGGCTGGTCGTGGCCCCGCCGATCAGCAGCGGTAATTTGAAATTTTCCCGCTCCATCTCCTGGGCCACATGCACCATTTCATCGAGCGACGGTGTGATCAGTCCGCTCAATCCGATCGCGTCCGCTTTTTTCTCGCGTGCCGTCTCCAGAATTTTCGCAGCCGGCACCATCACGCCAAGATCGACAACGTCGTAATTGTTACATTGCAAGACGACGCCAACGATATTCTTTCCGATGTCGTGCACGTCGCCCTTCACCGTGGCCATGACGATCCGGCCCTGCGGCTTGGCGCCGGCGGATTTTTCCGCTTCCATGAACGGCATCAGATACGCGACTGCCTTTTTCATCACGCGCGCACTTTTGACGACTTGGGGCAAAAACATTTTTCCCGCTCCAAAAAGATCGCCGACCACACTCATCGCTGCCATCAGCGGCCCTTCAATTACATCGAGCGGCCGTTTGCAATTCTTCCGCGCCTCTTCGGTGTCGACGTCGATGTAATCAACGATGCCTTTGACCAGCGCATGCTTTAGCCGTTCCTCGACCGGCTGCGCGCGCCAAGCTTCATCTTTAACCTTCGCTTTACCCTTTGCTTTAATATTTTCCGCGAAATCGACCAAACGTTCGGTGGCCTCGTCGCGTCGGTTCAAGAGCACGTCTTCGACGCGCTCGCGCAGCTCGGGATCGATCTCTTCGTAAACCGCGAGCTGGCCTGCGTTCACGATCGCCATGTCGAGCCCGGCGCGGATGGCGTGAAACAGAAATGCGGCGTGCATCGCTTCGCGGACGGTGTTGTTGCCGCGAAACGAGAATGAAATGTTGCTTACACCGCCGCTCACGCGGACGGCGGGCAAATTCTTTTTGATCCAGCGTGTGGCTTCGATGAAATCGACCGCGTAATTGCGATGCTCCTCCAGACCGGTCGCGACCGTAAGAATGTTCGGATCGAAGATGATGTCGTTCGGCGGAAAAGCGGCCCGCTCGGTCAGAAGTTTGTAAGCGCGCGCGCAGATGTCTTTCTTGCGCTGCAAATTGTCGGCCTGGCCCTGCTCATCGAACGCCATCACGATCACGGCCGCGCCGTAGCGCCTGATCAGTCGCGCTTGGCGCAAAAATTCTTCTTCGCCGTTTTTCAAGCTGATCGAATTCACGACCGCTTTGCCTTGCACGCATTTGAGTCCGGCCTCGATCACGCTCCACTTTGAGCTGTCGATTATGATCGGAATCCGTGTGATCTCCGGTTCGCTTGCGATCAAGTTCAAGAAGCGCGTCATCGTCGCTTCGGAATCGATCATCCCTTCGTCCATATTGACGTCGAGCATGTTGGCGCCGCCTTGGACCTGCTGCCGCGCCACCGCCAGCGCGCCGTCGAAATCGTCGCTCAAAATCAATTTCGAAAATTTCGGCGAGCCCGTGATGTTGGTCCGCTCACCAATCACAGCAAAGCCGAACTCCGGCGTAATGTTCAACGGTTCGAGCCCAGAAAGTTGTAGTGTGGGAGGGACCTTAGTGTCCCGAGACCGCCCCTCCGGCTCGGAGTCGCGGCGCTTAGGCGGCTCCCACGTTCGCGGTTTGCAAT
>CATPAT010000126.1 GCA_955652155.1 uncultured Chthoniobacterales bacterium
ATTAAGCGAGGCCGCGCGCACGCCGTTTTCATCCTGCGCCTCATAAATCCTAACGAGTCGTTCCGCGTGCGAAAACGGCAGCGGCCGCAGAAGCGTGCCTTCGACAACGGAGAAGATGGCGGTGTTCGCACCGATGCCGAGAGCGAGAGTCAAAATGGCGATCGCCGTGAAACCGGGCGCCTTCACCAACATTCGCAAAGCGTATTTCAGGTCAGTCAGCGTAATCGGGGTCTCTGATTTATTCCGTTCGCAACGCTTGGACCGGGTCGACTAAGGCCGCTCGCCGCGCTGGTAACAGGCATGCGATCAACGCGATCGCGGCTAGCAATGCGGTCGCTCCACCGAGCAGAGCCGGGTTGTGCGCTGAAACTTGATAGAGTTGCGACGCAATCAATCGACCGAGCGCGATTGCCGAAAGAATCCCGATCACCAGTCCAACGACAACGGGCTTCATTCCCTGATTCACGACCAGTCGCAAGACATCGCGCGTTTGCGCGCCAAGCGCCATTCGGACGCCAATTTCGCCGGTGCGCTGTTCGACTGTGTAAGCGACGGCGCCGTAAATTCCAATGCTGGCGAGCAGCAATGCGACACCGGCAAAAATACCGAGAAGCCACATCATCAGCCGCGCTTGACCGAGCGCCTGAGCGACCACTGCGTCCATGGTTTGCGGCACGGCAATCGCCAAACCTGGGTTCACTTGGGTGAGCGCGGTTTGCACCAGCTTCGTTACCGCTTCGACTTTGAGATTGCTGCGGACGGTCACGTTAAGGAATGGAAAATTTTCCTGGGCCGAAGGCCGATAAAATTCCATTCCCGGCGCATCCGCCACTCGGATCGACCGAACATCGCCAACGATGCCAACGATCTCGCACGGTACACCAAGGCTCGTTACGAGGAGCGTTTTGCCGATCGGATTTTCGTTCGGATAAACTTTTTTCGCGCCGGACTGGCTGATCAGACAGACCATCTGGCCATCGGCCACATCGTGTTCGTTGAATTCGCGTCCCGTCAGGAGTGGAATTCCCCAAGTCTTAAAGTATTCCGGGGCAATATCGTGAGATGGTCCGTTGGCACGCTTCTCGATCGGCGGAACATCGCGGTCACTGCGCGCATAGAGAGTGCGGTTGCCGCCTGCCAATGGGATGTCGCCACTGATCGTCGCACTCTCGAGTCCGGGGACATCGCGTAATGCATTCAAGGTTTGCTCGATGAAACGTTGGCGAGATGGAGCGTCGGGATATTGCGCCACCGGCAATGTGATCGCGCCCGTCCAAAGATTTTGGGAGGCAAGCCGATGTTCTGCTGACTCAAGCGAATGAAACTCGTGATAAGCAGCGCGGCGCCCGCCAGTAGGGTAACCGACAACGCGACCTGCGCGCCGACCAGGATTTTGCGAAAACGTTGTTGGCGAACACTGCCGCTACTACCGCGACCACCTTCCTTCAGGCCATCAACCAAATCGGCATGTGATCCCTGCAACGCGGGATAAATTCCCATTAACAAACCGGTCAAAAGCGACAACGCGATGGTGAACAGAAGAACCGGAAGCGACAAACTGGTCGCAGTGTTCGCTTCCAACGGAAGAAAATTGGAAGCCATTCTCGGGACGAGCGGCACCAGTCGCCACGCCACGAAAGCGCCAACGGCTCCGGCAATCGCACTGACGAGCAAACTTTCAAAAACAAACAAACGCACAACGCTCGTGCGCGAAGCACCGATCGCCATTCGCAACGCGATTTCGCGGCGGCGGCCACTGAAACGAACCAGCAACAAATTCGCAACGTTGCTGCACGCGATCAGCAAAACAAAACTGACCGCGGCGAAAAGGGTCGCAAAACCGGCTCGAAAGTTCTGGGTCACATCCTGTGGCAGCGTTCGAAAAGTTGTCGTCATCGAACTGTCGATCTTGCTCGGATATTGCGTGATGTAGCTTTGATCCAGTGAAGGCAACGCTGCTAGCGCCTGCTTCAAACTGACCGACGGCTTTAACCTTCCGACGACGCGGAGAAAGCTGGTGCCCCGCATCAGGCGTTCGTAGCTGAATCCTGGAAGTTGAATCGGCTTGGTTGTCCATACTTCCGCACTTGGGTTCGCGCCAAACCAGGTCGCCGGCATATTTGGCAGAACGCCGACGATAGTATGCGCGACGCCATCAAGCGTGATGCTCCGTCCAAGGACGTTTGGATCGCCGCCGAGGCGCTTCTGCCAGAAATTTTCCGTGATCAGCGCCACATCCGCGCCCTCTTCTTCCTCCGGCAAGAAATTGCGTCCGCGAATCGGGTGCACACCAAGAACATCGAAATAGTTGGAAGTCAATCTTCCGCCAAAGACTTGGACCGGATCACCCAAACCGGTCAGGGTGAAGGCGAAAAAATTCTCCGCGGCCAGGCCGTCGAAAATGGTTTGGCCGTCGCGGTAAAGTTGATAGCGCGGCGCCGATACTCCGATATCGACCAGATCGCGCGATTTGTCTCCACCCAACACATGCACGATGCGCGAGGGTTCTTTGAATGGCAGCCCGCGGAGAAAAAGATCGTTGATCAAACTAAAGATCGCGGTGTTCAGTCCGATGCCGAGCGCAAGCGTGATAACGGCGATGGATGTGAACGCCGGTGACTGTCGAAGCTTCCGAAATGCGAAACGGATATCGTTCATGAGAGTGCCGAGTTGATGTTTGTTGGTGAAACCATTCGGCGCGCAAGGCTTGGACAGGATCGACTAGCGTCGCTCGCCGCGCCGGCAAAAGGCAGGCGATGAACGCCACCGCGGTCAAAATCACCGTGACCACGAACATTGTTCTGAGGTCGGTCGCGCCAATTCCGAAAAGCAAACTTTGCAACAAGCGGGTGCAGACAAAGACGCCGATCAAACCGAGCACGATGCCGGCGCCGACGAAACGCATACCTTGCAAAACGACCAGGCGAAGCACGTCGTAACGTTGCGCGCCGAGGGCGAGACGAATTCCGATTTCCTGAGTGCGCTGGGTGACTGAGTAACTCATTACTCCGAGAATTCCGGCGGCGGCAAGAAGCAGTGCGATCAACGCAAATAGACCGACCAGCATCGCGTTCAATCGCGGCTGGGCGATCGATTGAGAAAGGTATTCGGGCAGTGTGCGAACGCGAAAAATCGGAACGTTCTTATCGATTTCATCGATTGCGCCGCGGAGAGCGTTCTTGAGCGACGCTGAATTCATTGGCTGCGCACAAAGATCGACATCGTCTGAATGGCGAATTGTTGGTGCGGAACATAAATCTGCGGTTTCGGCCCAAGGCGAAGACTGATCAAATGCATATCCGCGACGACACCAACGATTTCGCGCACCGGTGGCTTGCCCGGATCCACCGATCCGTTCAAAGTCATGCGCTTACCAATCGGATCTTCGCCGGGGAAATATTGTTTCGCGAAACCCTCCGAAACAATCGCGACCGGCGGCGCGTTTCGATCGTCGCGGTCGGTGAATGCACGACCCCGCCGAATCGGAACGCGCACTGTCTGGAAATAGTCGGGCGTGACTACGTTCACCTCTGCGATCGGTTGCTGGCCCGCCGCCACTGGGCGCTCTTCGATATTAAAGTTGAAAGCTATTTCACTGCCGCTCAATGGAATCCACCACGCCGCTCCCGCCGATTGCACGCCGGGAAACGTCGAGACGCGATCAAGCAACTTCTTGTAAAACTCACCTGCCTGCTCGGGCTTGCCGTAACTTGTTTCCGGAAGCCGGACTAGCGCGGTCGTAACATTGGTCGGATCGAAGCCGGCCGGAACTTTTTGGAGTCGAAGAAAACTTTGGACCAGCAATCCCGCACTCGCGAGAAGCACCAGCGCAAGAACGATCTCGATCGTGACCAGCGCGGCGCGCGTTCGCCCAGCCGCAGAACCTTCGGTCGAGCCGCGCGAATTTTCGTTCAACGATCCGGCGAGGTTCGGATGCGACGCCCGCCAGGCCGGAAGTAAACCGGCAAAAATTCCAACTCCAAGGCTGACCAAGGCAGTGAACGCGAGGACGCGCGGATCGGGCGAAATTTCGTCAATGCGCGGAATGCTCGGCAGAAAAGCCTTCAGCGAATCGATCCCCCAGATCGCGATCACTAATCCGGCCAGACCGCCAAGAGCGCCGAGCAAAACGCTTTCCGTAAGTAATTGCTTGATAATCTGCCAGCGCCCGGCTCCGAGCGCCGCGCGAATGCTTATTTCCCGGTTGCGCGAAAGGGAACGCGCGAGCAACAAATTCGCGACGTTGACGCAGGCGACGAGCAGCACGCAGCCCGCCATCGCGCACAACATCAGCAACGCGGAATGCGTGCTACCGATCATCGCGCTCATCTCCGGCACAACTTTCGCGCCGACATGCAGCTTCGTATCCGGGTATTGCCGCCGCCAATTCGCTGTGATGGTGTCAATGTTGGCCTGCGCCTGTTGAATGGAGACGCCTGGTTTCAATCGAGCGATGCATTGGAAAAAATCGTTATCGCGTTGCTCCGTCATAGGCTGCGAGCCGTCTTTCGATTCGCGCAACATCGACATCGGAATCCACAGTTCGGGAGAGATTGCGCTGATCGGAAACGCAAAACGCGGCGGCATGACGCCGATCACCTGAAACGGCTGACCGTCGAGCGTGACGTTCTTGCCGATAATGCCGCGATCCGCTCCGAATCGTCGTTGCCACAAGCCGTGGCTCAACATGACAACGTGATTCCCCGGTTCGTCTTCGTTAGGCAAAAACATGCGACCGAGAAACGGTTGCACACCAAGCAGAGGGAACAGGTCGGCTGAGACGGCCTCGCCCTGAACATGCGTCGCCTCGTTCCCATCGGTCAGCGTGCTAACGCTCTGATTCGTATAAACGGCGACGCGCTCAAAAACACGAGTCTGCGCGCGCCAATCGACATAATCGAGATACGAGATCGATTGGATGTCGGTTCCCGGATCGGCTTTCTCCCGAGTATCGAACTCACCGAGCGCGGCGAGATTTTGCGGTTCATGGAATGGAAGCGGCCGCAACAACACGGCATTGAGCACGCTGAACACGGCCGTGTTCGCACCAATTCCGAGCGCAAACGTCAAAACGACGATGGCGGTAAAGAGCGGCTGCTTACCAAGAACGCGAAGAGCGTATCGGAGATTTTGCATAGGCTATTCCGAGCGAAGAGCGACGATGGGATCGACGCGTGACGCGCGCCGGGCCGGAATCCAGGAAGCAAGGAGGGTCGCTCCAAAAAGTAGCAGTGCCACTGCGAGATAAATTCTCGGATCGATCCCTTTCACGTCGAAAAGCACGCTTTGCAATGCGCGCGAGAGGGCGAATGCGCTCAGCAGGCCAATCACCGAACCGATCAATAACAATTGCATCCCGTGGGAAAGAATGAGCGTACGGATTTGGGCCGGGCGCGCGCCAAGCGCGAGTCGAATACCGATTTCACGGACGCGTTTGAGCGTGGTATAGGCGAGCAGTCCATAAAGACCGATAGTCGCCAGCACCAGCGCGAGCCCGGCAAAAACAGAAAAC
>CATPAT010000127.1 GCA_955652155.1 uncultured Chthoniobacterales bacterium
CGAAACAATTAAGAACGGTCCTTACATCGTTAAGGGCGAAGTAGAGTTAATGGACAGCGATGGCAATAAGTTCCCAGTCGAAAAACGGATGGCACTTTGCCGTTGTGGTGCGTCGACCGAGAAACCTTTCTGCGACGGCACTCACTCCAAGATTGGTTTTCAAGCCGCCGAGAAAGCCGTGCCGGAATCGAAGGAATGAGAGTTTTTCTCTGCCTTTGCGTGTTGCTCGCCGCCGTCACGGCGAACGCCGAGAAAATCTCCCTTGTCGGAGCGACGGTGATTAACCCCGCGGACGGCAAAGTATTGCCGAACGCGACGATCGTGATCAATGGCGACAAGATTGAGCGCGTCGCGATGGGCAAGCAGGACGCGTCGACGCTCGGGAAACAAATCGAGTGCGTCGGCAAATTCATTTTGCCGGGCTACATCGACACCCATGTTCATTTCTTTCAATCGGCCGATTTGTTCACCCGCCCGGACGGCGCCGATTTCAACAGCGTTCGTCCATACAAAGACGAAGTCGCCTGGATCAAATCGCATCTCGACGATGTCTTCGCGCGCTACATTCGCTGCGGGATCACGAGCGTGGTCGACGTAGGCGGACCGATGTGGAATTTCGAGGTCCGCAAAAAAGCCAATGCGACTGCGAAAGCACCGCGCGTGGCGGTCGCCGGCCCGTTAATCTCCAGCGTCTCGCGCGAGAAGCTCGATCTGGGTGATCCGCCGATCGTCAAGATCGACGGCCCGGATCACGCGCGCGAGTTCGTCCGCAAACTGGCCGGGCAAAAACCTGATCTGGTGAAGATCTGGTACATCGTCGACAAGGATCATCCGGTCGATTCGTTTCGACCGACGGTCCGGGCAACGGTTGAAGAAAGTCACGCGCACAACATTCGCGTCGCGGTCCATGCGACCGAGCTAGAAACGGCACGCGCGGCAATTGAAGAAGGCGCGGACGTTCTCGTTCACAGCGTAGTCGATAAACCGGTCGACGACGCGTTCGTGAAGCTCTTAAAGGATCACGGGACGATCCTTTGCCCGACACTGGTAGTTTTCGAGCGCTACGGCCGCACGTTTTCGCATCGGCTGAATCTGACGCCGGAGGAAAAAGCGTGGGGCAATCCGGAAGTGATCGCGTCGCTCGACGTGACGAAGATTCCGCAGGACAAATTGCCCGATCGGATCAAAACCGCGCTGGCGCAGCCGGACGAGGCATTGGACCGAATCAAAAAGACCTACGAGGTCGCACTGCCGAACCTGAAAAAACTGGAAGACGCCGGCATAACGATCGCCGCCGGTACAGACGCGGGAAACGTTGGCACGATTCATGGTCCGGCATTGTTCCGTGAATTTCAGTTGATGAAAGAGGCCGGACTCACGCCGATGCAAATCCTGCAATGCGCGACCGCAAACGCAGCCAAACTTTTCGGCGGCGACACCGGCGCGCACATCGGCAAGATCGAGAGCGGCTGTTTCGCCGACCTGGTGATTCTGAAATCGAATCCGGCCGACGACATCGCGCATGCATCGGACATCGACACGGTGATCAAGAACGGCGTGGTCTATCCGGCGGACTCGATTTTGCGTTGAAACAGAGCCTCGAATCGACGCCGCGATTCTGGCGAATGCGACTGGCAGTCGGGACGTCTAAGTAATTATGAAACGAGAAGCCGCGATCACCGCCTTTCTTGCCGGGGCTGCGTTGTCGATCTTCGCGGCCGAACCTGGCCAGAACGCGGATTGGAATGGAGTTAAACAAAGCAACGGCGTAGTGATTTACAGTCGGCCACACGGACGGTCGAACCTGAAAGAGTTCAAAGCGGTAGGCGAACTCGACGCAACGGCCGAGACGGCTCACAAGGTTATCGATGATGTCGAAGGTTATACGAGTTTCATGCCCTATACGGCGGAGTGTCGCGTCATCGAGCGAAAACGAGATTCCATTCTCACTTATCAGCGGGTCTCCCCAAAAATTGTGAGCGATCGCGATTACACGCTTCGCATTCGACAGGAATCGTGGCCGGTTGAAAATGGATTGGCTTATCTCAATCGCTGGGAGCCGGCCAACGAACATGGTCCGGCAGCAAAGCCTGGCGTGTTCAGGGTGACTATGTGCGAAGGTTCCTGGCTGCTCGAGCCGGCCGGCGAGGGTAAAACGCGCGCGACCTATTCCGTTTTCACGGACAGCGGCATCGGCGGGCCGGCGTTCCTTGCCAACACCATCAGCACGACGGGAATCAACAAACTGTTCGCCGCTGTTCGCAAACAGGCGAAAAATCCGAAGTATCAAACAAAATAGCGCCGCTTTGATTCGCTCGCGCTGCAGGCCTGCTTCTTCTTGTCATGTCGAGCGGAGTCGAGACATCTCTAAATGTTTCTGATGACACCACGGACAGACAACAGTAAGATATTCCTCCACTTCGGTCGGAATGACAAAGATGGCGTGAAGTTCGGGGGATTTAGTTTATCCTGCGCGCTGCGCAAATGCCGCGGAACAACGATCTCAAGAAAATTCTCCTAATTGGCTCCGGTCCAATCGTGATCGGGCAGGGCTGCGAATTTGA
>CATPAT010000128.1 GCA_955652155.1 uncultured Chthoniobacterales bacterium
AAAACGCGCCGCGAATCGATCGGCAAGCAGATGGAAAACCTCCAGGCCAATATCAAGGAATGGGAGGCCAAGGCACTCGATCTCAGTCAGCGGCTTGCCCAGTTTAATCGGATCAAGGGAAAAGTGGATCGCCTAAAAACGCTGTACGATCGTCTTACCAACAACCTCAAGGAAATCGACGTTTCTCAGGTCGTGGGCGGCGAAGATCAGGTAGCGATAATGGAAATGGCAACCCCGCCGATTTCGGTCCGTCCCGGATTGATCAAGAGCCTGCTCATCGGCTTCGGCATTGGCTCGCTCGCGGGACTGGCCATTCTCATTCTTCTCGATCGAATCGACGACCGGATGGCTTCCTTCAGCGAATTTCAACATCACTTCTCCGAGAACATTCTTGGCCAGATTCCCAAAGAAAAAACGACGGGCAAAGTGGACCTGCTTCAACCGGACGATGCGCGCCATGTCTTTGCTGAGTCGTATCGGAATATTCGCTCGTCCATTTTCTTCATGCCTTACGACGGCCCGCGGCCAAAGAGCTTTTTGGTCACGAGCGCAGTCCCGAGCGAAGGCAAGTCGACTGTTTCGGCTAATCTTGCCATTACCATGGCACTCTCTGGTGCCCGCACGTTGTTGATCGATTGTGATCTGCGCCGGGGGGCATTGCGCGAGACATTCGGAATTTCGTCAAAGATTGGTTTCTCCGAAGTCCTGAAGCAGGAAGTAAATTGGCGCGAAGTCGTCGTGCCGACCGCCTATGAGACGCTTTTCGTGTTGCCGCGAGGGAAGACTTTGTCCCAGCCGAGCGAACATCTCTTGCGCGATTCGACCGAAGCGCTCTTAAAGGAAATCTATCAGCATTACGATTACGTTATCATCGACAGCTCGCCCGTTCTCGCGGCGGACGACACCACCAGCCTCGCGCCGAAAATCGATGCCACCATTTTTGTCGTTCGGCTTTCCTATACTTCGGCTCGTCTCACTAAAAAAGCGCTCGAGCTTCTCTACGGCCGGCAAGTCAATATTCCCGGAGTCATTTTGAATTTCGTCGATACTTCGCTGCCGGAGTACTATTATTATCAATACTCCGAATATTACTCGACACCGACGAGCGTTTCCGATGGCGAAGCGCCAACGCAGCCCGTCCGTCGGCAGCGACCCAAGCCGATCGAGACAACATAGGCGGCATCGTTCGATTACGTCGCCGCGTTCGAGGAGTTAGATCGGCATCCAGCGTTTCGACGGAAACGAACTGGCGTGCAGATTCCTCTTGGCACTTGGATGGCTCATTGCTCTCTTGAACACGTAATTCGCCCATGAGCTTCCTCGTCCCGGTCTCCCCGCCTCTGTTGGACGAAGGCTCGACTCCGATTCTAAGGCGAGCGTTCGATCACGCCCGCCGCGTCGGCAATTACGTGCTCGTGCAGGCGGTCGTCCAAATCATCGCTTTCTCGAGTGGAATTCTTCTCGTCCGATGGCTGCCCCAACAGGAGTACGCCTTTTACACCATCGCCAACGCCATGCAGGCCACACTGATGCTGCTGGCCGACATCGGAATCAGTGTCGGGTTGATATCAATCGGAGGTCGCGTCTGGCAAGATCGACATCGTTTCGGCGAATTGATCAACACTGGCTTGGGCGTGCGCAGAAAACTCGCGGCCGCCAGCGTCATTATCGTTGCCCCGATCTTGTATGCGATGCTGACCAAGAACGGTGCCTCTCCGAGCTACACGTTTCTCCTCATCGCCGTGGTTCTGGCCGGATTCTCCATTCAACTTGCGGTGGACATCTACAGCGTCGTGCCGCGCCTCCATTCGGATATTGCTCGGATTCAAAAAATAGATTTCATCTGCGCGGTCGTTCGCCTCCTGCTGATTCTGGGATTGGTTTATTTGTTCGCCATCGCCGGGCTCGCTGTCGCCATCGCCAGTGCCAGTTTTCTTCTGCAATATTTTCTGCTCCGCGCCTACGCCGCGAAAGTTGTCGATCTCAAGGCGAACGAGAACGCCGAAGATCGACGCGAAATCGTGCGACTAATCAAAAAGCTCGCCGCGAATTCGCTGTTCTATTGTTTTCAGGGACAGATCACAGTGTTCCTGATCAGCTTTTTCGGGCGTCACGCGGCTTCGGTTGCGGAAGTGGGAGCGCTCGGACGTCTGGCGATGATTTTCACGGTGCTGATGAATATGCTCACAAATATCTTCGTACCCGCTTTCGCCCGGTGCCACAACAAGCGAAAATTGCATTGGCTTTATATTGGAATTGTCGGCGCAGTGATTCTGTTCAGCTCGGCGGTGATCGCTGGTGCGGCATTCTTTCCGGAACAATTTCTTTTTGTTCTCGGCAATCGTTACGCGCATTTGCATCGCGAACTTCTCTTAATGGTTGGCGTCGCGGTAATTTCGGCGTTGAGCGGGACCCTTTGGCTACTCAATGCTTCCAAAGCATGGATCACCGGAGCGTGGCTTTATATTCCTTTAACTTTGGCCACGCAGGTCGCCCTCATTCCGTTCACCGATTTTTCCAGTGTCTCGGGCGTTCTCATCTTTAATCTGATATCGGCGGCGCCGAGTGTGCTTCTCAACCTGGCTCTTAGTTACCGCGGCTTCCGCACTTTCGCTCAAGTGACGGGATGAACGTGCCCTATCATTCCGCGCGGCTCGAAGGAAAAATCGCCCGTACCCTGTATTGCGCGGCGCTGCCGCTAATCGTCCGGTACCCCGCGCACGTCGTCCGTGAACTCGCCCTGGACGTATTTGCCTATTCTGGAGAGAACACTCTTCCAGAACAGGTTGCTTCGATTCGCTCGTTTCTTGCGCAGGCCGGCCGGCCGAAACAATTCACCGTTGTTTCGGACGGATCTTATACTGCTGCGAGCATCGAGTTATTGGAAAACATCGACCGCTGCGTGCGTGTCAAGAAAACGCCGCCAATCTTGCCGTCAGGATTGCCAGATACGATTCAATCTTATCTCAGGGAGCATCCCACCGGTAAGCAACTTGCCCTTCTAATGTCGCTTCCAACAAATGGTCCGTCTCTTTACACCGATTCTGATGTTCTTTTTTTTCCGGAAGCGCGTGAGCTCGCAAATCTGTCCCAAAGCTCGGCGGTTCCTGCATTTTATCTGGCCGATTATCACTTCTCCGGCGATGAACGTCTCCTTCTCGATCCGGCAGAAAAACAAAACCCAACCAACACCGGCTTCATTCTTTTGTTTCGAAAACTGGATTGGTCGCTTGGCTTGGAGCGATTACGAATGTTGAGCGGTCCGCCAAATTTTTTCACCAATCAAACCGTGACCCATTTGTGTATGCACGCGAACGGCGCCCTCGCGTTCGACCCGGGGAAGTTCGTTTTGCAATTGGATGATCAATTTATTTACCGCGATCGATATGCCGGTCAGTCGCTCGCTATCCGGCATTACGTCAATCCGGTGCGACATAAATTTTGGACTGCCTTGGCCCATCGATCTTCTCAGTAAACAAATCGTGGAAAAATCGCTTCGCATTCTCGGCATTGTGAATCTTCCGTGGGACCCGCGGTTGGGCGCTGCTCGGGTTTGGCTGGAACTGTCCGAGCAATGGAAAAAAGCCGGCCACAAAATTGATAAATTTTGTCTCAGCGACGCGTTTCCGAAGCCGACGCGTTCGCGCGCTCTTTCGGCCTGGCGACAAGCGATCTTTCCATATCGGGCCGCTCGTTACGTTCGGCGCCATGCCCGAAAATACGATGTGATCGATTGTTTGATCGGCACGCTTCCATTCTCGAAAAAATCCCTCCGCTTCAATGGCCTTTTGGTCGGACGCTCGATCGGATTGTATCTGGCTTACGATGAATTCATCCGGTTTAGTCGGCGTCAATGGCCGAACCAGCCGCGCGGAAAATTTCTTGGCCGGCTCTTTTACACGTTTACGTCCTGGCTGCTCCGGCGCCACGCTGGCCGCGCAGTGGTTCATTGCGATTTGTTGAATGTTCCGAACGAGGAAGAAAAGCGATCCCTCGAACAATGTTCCGCTTCCGCGCAGGTCATTGTTCTGCCTTATGGCTTAAACGAAACCGAGCGCGCCGGCCTCGCTGACGCTGCCCGATCAGCATCGGAACGTTTGACCCGAAAAGAAATTTGCTTCTTGGGAATGTGGAGCGTGCGGAAAGGTTCACGCGATTGGTCGGAAACTGTGCGCGCCATCTTGGATTCGGTGCCATCCGCGCGATTCGCATTCCTCGGCACCATGACAGATGAACAAACAGTCCTCCATGATCTGCGGATTTCGTCGAATGAATCGATTCGCTGTCTAACCAGCTACGATCCTAAGGAACTTCCACAGTTGATCGCCGGCTGCGCGGTGGGACTTTTTCCAAGTTACATTGAGGGATTCGGTCTCTCGGTGCTCGAGCAACTCGCCTGCGGTATTCCTACGATCGCCTACGATGTGCCTGGCCCCCGGCACATCTTGAATACCAGCGCCGCTGAGCTTTTGGTTCCGGTCGGAAACGTGAACGCGATGACAGATCGCGCGTTGGAAATTTTGCGGCTGAAAGAGAGTGATTACAGCGCGCTTTCGGGCAAATGCCGCCAAATAGCCCAACAATTCCGCTGGGAGCAGATCGCCTCTGATACTATTCGGGAGTACACTACCGCGCTTGCCGGGCAAAAATCGGGAAATCACGCGCGCGCAGCGCAAACCGTTTCCGTTTGAGCACGCTTCTCCAAATTGTCCCTAACTTTCCCGAAGGAATCGACGGCGTCGGGTATTACGCCCTGACCGTCGCAAAGAAACTCTACGACCAGTTCGGTTATGAAACGGTTTTCGCGAGCAAACGGTTCGACCGAGAACCGGGATCAACCAGTCCTTCTGTAGCCGGTTTCGATGTTTTGTCTCTCGATCGCTTGCTTGATCAGCCGGAGCAAAAATACGAGCACGTCCTTCTACATTACGTGAATTACGGATTTCAAAAGCGGGGTGTTCCATTTCGGTTGTTGTCGATCTTGCGAGCGTTACGCAAACAGCATCGCGGAAAATTGGTGACAATTTTTCACGAGCTCTATGCGTCGGGACCGCCCTGGACGAGCCCGTTTTGGTTGCGGCCGGTCCAAATCCATCTGGCAAAATCGGTCGCTCGCTTGTCGGACGAATGCATTGTCAGCAGCGACAATTTCTTCTCGGAACTGAAGCGCATGGTTCCCGATGCGCGCGTTCAGCTGCATCCTGTGCCGTCGGGATTGGAAGAGCCGTCCCTTTCTCCGAATCAAATTGTTCATCGCGATCCGCATCGGTGGGCGATCGTTGGCGGCACAGCGTTGGTTCAACGTTCACTGCGATCGTTTCGTCGGCTCATCCGTCGCATTCCTGATTCGATTGCTCCGCGCACCTTGTTTGTCCTCGGTGGCAACGAAAATCCGGTCACCCGCTCGTTGGTGGTCGATCTTGCAGTTCAGTCGGATTACCGTCCTCGAATCGCCGCGATCGAGGCATCGGAAATTCTCCGGACCTGTTCCTTCGCCTGGTTCGATTATTTTCACCGCCCTAACGTCGAGACCTCGGTTATTTTGAAATCGAGCGCTTTCGCGGCGGCTTGCGCGCACGCCGTGGTTCCGGTTTTTCCGCATCGTGGCTCAGCGATCTCGCTCGGCAGCGATCGCTTGCCCGGTCCATTTTTCGTTGAGCCAGATCGCTCCGAAATTCCTGACGCGCACGGGCGCGCCGAAATCGCTTCTGACATTTATGATTGGTACCAACAGCACTCTTCTTCGGAATCCCTGGTCCAAACCATCGCGAGCATATTTGGTTTGAACGGTGCTCAATGAATCAGAAATCCGAACGACCGATCGAATTGGTCGCAATCATCAATTCGTTTAACCGACGATCACTCTTGGAGCGCGCGCTTAGCTCCCTAACGGAGGCGCTGCGGAGCGCACGATTTCCTTCGGCGGTCATTGTTTTTGAAGCCGGTTCGAACGACGGCAGCTCCGAATTTCTCAACGCGTGGCGCGAAAATCACTCTGGGGAGAATTTCTTCGTGATCAAAACCTCGCCGGATCGTCGCTCGTTTAGCGATGGCGTGAACATCGGGTGCGCCGAGGCGATTGCGCGCTTTCCACAGTGTCGCTGGCTTTTGCTTTATGAAACGGACAATTGCCTGACAAATCCCCAACCGTTGGAGAAAGGCATGTCCCTTCTGAAACGGGAGGCGCAGCTTGCCGCCGCTGGTTTCACCGTGAAACAACATGACGGCAAGTTCTACGGTTACGGAATGCGCTTTCCAACCGCTTTATCATTCGTGCTCGGCCAAAATCTCGCTGCGCGATTGAATCTACACGCTCCTAACAATTCCGCCTGGCACCTCAGTGACGGAATTCGCTGGCGGACGTGCGATGTGGTTTTTACCAGCCCACTCTTGGTTCGCCGCGAGGCTTGGGAACAGAGCGGTGGATTGGATGCCGCAAATTTCCCCTTTTCCGATACCGACCTTGATTGGGCCTGGCGTTGCGCCAAGCTCGGCTGGAAAATGGCGGTGATCGCTTCCGACAGTGTCGTGCACGATAATCTTGAACAACTTTCGGCGTGGTCGGCCAATCGCGCCCTCGATTTTCATCGCAATCGTTTCCGGCTTTTGAAACGTCACCGTGGCAAACACGTCGCCCTTCTCAAGCCCTTCTTGTTTTTGCGGCATTGGTTGGAAACGATGATTCTCGCGTGCGCATCTGCGGCGGATCCAATTGCGAAAGATAAGCTCGCGAAACGCAAACAAATGTTGCGAACCGTCTGGAACGACTATTCCTAGCGCGTCGACATCGCGCACCGTTTTGAAAATTCTTCTCTCGTCTTATCTCTTTCATCCGAGCGTCGGCGGAATCGAATCCGTCTCAAAAATCCTGGCCGAAGAATTCGTGACTGCCGGCAACGAAGTTCACGTCATTACGCAAACGCCCGGAGATGAAGTTCGCGAAGCGAATTATCAAGCGAGCAGGGGACCTTCAATTGCGAAACTGATTGGACTGCTTCGCTGGAGTGATTTGTTTTTTCAGAACAACATCAGCCTGCGGAGTTTGCTTCCGGCACTGGTCTTGCGAAAACCAACACTCGTTGTTCATCAGACCTGGCTAAAAAACACGCATGGCGGCGTTGGCTGGAACAATCGCATCAAGCGAGCGGCTCTTCGCTCTGTCACCAATGTCGCGATCAGTAAAGCGGTGGCCGACAGCATCAGCGGACATTCGTTTGTCATCGGCAATCCTTATGACGAACGGGTCTTTCGATTGATACCGAGTGTCACGCGCGACAGAGACTTTGTCTTCGTTGGGCGACTCGTGTCCGACAAAGGGACCGATTTGCTTTTGCACGCACTCAAGCTTTTGCAGGACGACAATTTACTGCCCAACTTGACAATCATCGGCACCGGCCCGGAAGAACAAAATCTGCGAAGACTCGCGCCCGAACTCGCTTTGGATCGACAAGTAACTTTCGCCGGCCAAAGATCTGGAGCGGCTCTGGCTGAGATTTTGAATCGACATCGCGTTCTGGTCGTTCCGTCACGCTGGGCTGATTTATTTTTTATTGTTTCGTTGTAGTGATTGTTATTTTGATTGTTCGTCGTCGGCTCGGAAAAAGGCGGATTAAAGGAAGCAATCGGCCGGCGCGGGCTAACTTTCGAAAATGAAAACGTCCCCGCGCTGGCCGAGCAATTGAAACGTCTCCTCAGTGACC
>CATPAT010000129.1 GCA_955652155.1 uncultured Chthoniobacterales bacterium
ACGAGTGATAAGTGGTAAGCGATGGGTGACAAGCGGGGATAAAGCTGAGTCTTCGATTTCCTTTTTCCTGCTTTCCTAATTTTCTTTTTTCTTCATCTGAGTAACCTGCGGACCGATGTATCGGCGCTGTGGATTCCGATACGAAAGGAAGTTGCGTGCCATCGGTGTCACCCGCATCGCCGGTGTCGACGAGGCCGGTCGCGGCGCTTTGGCCGGTCCAGTTGCCGCCGCCGCAGTGATTCTTCCGGAAAAATTTCGGCACCGGCGCTTGAACGATTCCAAACAGCTTGCACCGGAATTACGCGAAGAAATTTATTGTGAACTGATCAGTAATCCCCAAATCAGCTGGGCGGTCGGTATTATCGATTCCATCGAGATCGACCGAATCAATATTCTGCGCGCCACCCACAAAGCAATGCGCGCCGCCATTACCGCGCTCTCCATCACGCCCGATCACGTTTTGATCGATGGTCTGCCTGTTATTCCGTTTCCATTTCCCCAGACGGCAATCATCGACGGTGATTGTTTCAGCCTGTCGATCGCCGCTGCGAGCGTGATTGCGAAAGTCACGCGTGACATGATGATGCGTGACTTTTGCGCTCGTTTTCCCGAGTATTGCTTCAGCCAACATAAAGGTTACACCACCGAACTGCATCTCTTGAAACTCAATGAATTCGGGCCTTGTCCGATCCATCGCCGATCTTTCGAGCCGGTGGCGCAGCCGCTTCTTGCCCTTGAAGGCTTCATCCAGACCGCAACATCTCCGGCGCGGCGCCCATGGCGAGAAGTTGGCCTGCCGCTTCCTGCGGCGTAAGGACTACAAAATCCTCTACCGCAACTTCAAAGGACGCGGCGGCGGCGAGATCGACATCGTCTGTCGCGACCACGACACGCTTGTCTTCGTGGAAGTTAAGACGCGCACCCGTGAGGATTTCGGCCGGCCCATCGCAGCGGTCGATCGGCAAAAGCAAAAACGCATTTCGCGCGGCGGCCTTAACTGGCTGCGGATGCTGGATAACCCCGACATTCTCTTTCGCTTCGACGTCGTGGAAGTGATTCTTGCTGAGGAGGCCAGACCGCGACTCGAATTAACCAGGAACGCCTTCCCACTTTCCAAACCTTACCTTTATTGACGTGGGGATTCATAACTTGAAGCCCTGCGGCAACATTATTGCACCGAAATCGAACTTTTCGATGAATCGGCTTGCAATCGGAATTATGCGAGCCGGATAATCGCCGCGCTTCGATGAATCACAAAATCCATCATCTTGCTGTCTGGGTTCTCGTCGTTATCCATTTCTTTGTCGGATTGGGATGGTATGCCCTCCTCGGCGAAGCGTGGTTGAATTATAACGCCCGCACAATGACAGATATCGAACAGCCGCATAACGTGGTTCCGTACGTCGTCGCGATCGTCGCGGCCATTTTTGTCAATTACGCGCTGGCGTGGCTATTCGCGAAATTGCATGTCGCACACGCTCTCACCGGATTGAAAATCGCGCTCATCTGCTGGTTTGCATTTCTGTTTGTGCCATATGCCACTATCTCCGTGTTTTCGGCGTTTGAAACAAATCCATGGCCGCTTGTTTTCATCAACATGGGCCGGCCCCTCATCGCCTTCGCAATCAGCGGCGTCGTTCTCGGCGCCTGGCGCCGGCGCGAACTGTAGGGAAGCCGTTGGCTTCCGTTTTCCGATTTAACGTTGCAACGTTTTAACGCTCCGGACTCATTCTTTCGGTGGCTCAGGTATTGCCCTGACACCGACGCGGGCGAGATATTCGTCGGCCTGAAGAAGATCGCTTCCCGCGCGCTCCAGAATCTTCAGAAGATTGTCCATCGAGGAAACTTCTTCGAGCTGTTCGGTCAGGAACCACTGGAGAAAATTAATCGTGATGTAGTCGTTTTGCGATCGTGCCAGCCCAACAAGCGCGTTGATTTGCTGCGTGACATGTATTTCCTGATCGAGCGAAAGCTTGATCGCTTCCTTGGCTGTTTTGAATTTTGATTTCGGCGCTTCGATCGCTGGAATCACGGCGCGTCCGCCCGCATCGACCACGTACTTGATGAAACGCAGCGCGTGCCCTTTCTCTTCCTCGGCTTGCTGGAAGAAATGCCGCGACAATTGTGGCAGCGCTTCCGTCGCAAAGTGCGCGCCGATGGCGTAATACTGCATCGAAGCGCTGAACTCGTACCCTATTTGCTCATTAATCGCATTGATAACTTTTTGACTCGTAAGCATAGGGAAACCTACCGCGGATTCCGCAGATGCAAAACGGATCCCAGGCTTCTGAATTCGGCCGCCTGTCCTCTGACGCGTCCGACCTCTGATCTCTGCCCGAAATGGCGTCGATGATTTTTTGGCTGGTAAGCATAAGAGGCCTTTCGGTTGATCTTTTGTCTTATGCGCATCAATCGAAGACGATTAATGGCTCGCATTGAAGTCGCTTGATAGCGAGGCAAAGCGCGCCATTGATGATTTGTGAAACGAGAGGCGCGAATGCTACTGGAGAAAGCTGGCGATTCTCTCTTGCTCGGTATCGAGAAATTCAATTGTCCATTCGAGCGTGGCCGCGTCACAGCGGTGTTGATTGCTCTCGACCACGCGTTCGAAATGCTTCTTAAAGCCTCGATTCTGCATCGACGCGGCGTAATTCGGAAAAAAGGAGCATCTGAAACTCTCGGATTTGACGCATGTGTGCGTGTTGGACTCAGTGATGGACAAAAGCCCCGGGCTTGGAAACAAGCCGCGGGGCTTTGTTTGCTACTGCCAGTGCGGTACGCCTCGTGAATGGTGGGATCGATAAATTGTGATTCGGCTCTGTTTAAAACTTGACCTAGTCGATAGACTAAGTATTAATGTGATTATGAAGACGGTGTTGATCTCGGAGTTCAAGGCGAAATGCATCAAGATGCTGAAAGAGGTGCAGAAAAATGGGAAGCCGCTGACAGTGACCTTGCGGGGTGAACCGATCGCACGCGTGGAGCCAATTGCCAAAGGCGCGAAGAGAAAACGCCATTTGGGCGCGCTTAGGGGGCGGATGATCATCAAGGGCGACATCATCAAGAGTGATTTTGAGAAGGATTGGGCTGCGCGATGACGCTGCTGCTCGATTCGCACGTTTGGATTTGGTCGCAGGAGGCGCCGGAAAA
>CATPAT010000130.1 GCA_955652155.1 uncultured Chthoniobacterales bacterium
AATTTTACGCAAGATCGACAATCGCGCGCAAAATTTTTTTGCGCGAAACGGCGATCAGCTAACGCCCGGCGCGACTGGCTTTTTGTTCGCCATTTCCGTTCTCGGCCAGGGCGAATTGCCGTTGTGAAGACGCGGGTTCACGCTGAGGCGGCGTTTGCTCGCCTGCGGGAGGCGCGGTCAACTTCATTCCGACCAGCTTGCTCACGCCGCGCTCTTCCATGGTCACGCCGTAAAGCACATCCGCCTTCGAGATCGTGCGTTTATTGTGGGTGATGATGACGAATTGGCTCTGCGCGATGAATCGATCAAGCATCCGGACGAAACGGTTGATGTTGCTCTCATCGAGCGGTGCGTCGATTTCGTCGAGCACGCAAAACGGACTTGGACGCACCATGTAAATTGCGAATAGAAGCGCGACCGCGGTCATCGCGCGTTCGCCGCCGCTCAAGAGCGAAATGCTTTGCAGCTGTTTACCCGGGGGCTTCGCTGAAATCTCGATCCCGCAGTTGAGCGGATCGTTTTCGTCCAGCAACGAGAGATCGGCCCGGCCGCCGCTGAACAATTCAGCGAACATCTCCCTAAAGTTCGCGCGGACCTGGGCAAACGTTTCCGCGAACAATTTCTGGGTCGTCGAGTTGATCCTGGAGATGACGTCAAGCAATTCGCGCCGCGAATTGGTGAGGTCGGTGTTTTGCGTCTCGAGAAACTTGTAGCGCTCTTCGAGTTCATCGTATTCCTGGACGGCGTCGAGATTGACCGGGCCCATGTTGTCGAGTTGCCGGGTAAGATCGACAATCAGCTTTAGTAATTCGTTCTCGGCAAGATCGGCTTCGGCCGTTGAGGCAACATCTTTTTCGGCGCGTTTCAATTGCGCCCGCAACGTTTTCCCAAATTCACCTTCATCCGGGCTGAAGGCGCGCAAATCGATCTGGTAACGTCGGGAAATATTTTCCGCCAGGTTTTCAATCTGCATTTGCAGTTGTGATTCACGCACTTGCTGATGCCCGCGCTTCTCTTGCAACTCGCTCAGCGAATTGCGCAGTGCGCGCAATTCGGTTTCGCGTTCCTGCACCGCGCCGAGCCGGGCCGAACGCTGGGACCAGATTTTGTTCGCGGCCGCTTCAGCGTCGGCCGCGAGGGCGGTTTGTTCCTTGATCGCACCTTCAGCATCGCGGCTTTCCTGCGCTTGGGCCGCGAGCTTGCTTTCATAACTGGCGATATCGCCCCGGCGCGCTGCCATCAGTTCCACCAATTCCGTCTCGCGCGCGGCCATTGGCTGGCGCTGCCCCTCCAAACTTTCGTGACGCTGGCGCGCGGTCGCGATCGCGAGTCGCAAATCGTTCAAAGTCTCGAGCATCTTTTCTTCCTGAGTGCGCGTGCCCTTCTCGTCGGTCTCGGCGGCGCTCTGTGCCGCTTCTTGCTCCGCAAGTTCATCGCGCGCTCCATTCAATTCGCTTTCGAGTTCGGCGACGCGTTCGCCGGCGGCTTGGATTTGCTGCTCGAGAGTTTCCTTTTCGGAGTGGAGACTATCGATCTTGCGTTCGGCTTCTTTTTCTTCGGCCTGGAGCAACGAAATTTTGTTGGCGGAAGTCGACTGCGACAGATGCGTGCTTTGATACTCGGCGCGGGCTTCGTCCAGCTGGCGCGAGGCGGTTAAGACATTCGCTTTCGCTTGATCGCGTTTTTGGATGAAAATCTCGCGCTGGTTCGCGGACTCGGCCTCTTCTCTTTCCAACGCGGCTACGCGCATTTTGCGTTCGAGCAATGAGTCGGATTTCACCGTGCTGCTGCCGCCGAATACAATTCCCTCCACCGAGACGAATTCGCCGTCGAGCGTTGCCATCGCGAGGGTGGGTTCATCTTTCTTGCAGGCGAGGGCCTGGTCGAGTTTGGCGAAAATGAGGACGCCGGTGAGCAATTGGCGAATCACAGGCTCAACTGCACGCGGCGCGAAGATTTTATCCATGGCCCAGGCCAGCGCACCTTTGGGCAAACTCTTGCGGACCGATTCGTGAGCAGAAGCGCCAAGGTTCGGAACAAACAGCGCGGCTTGCCCGAGCTTCTTTTTCGTCAACCGCCCAAGAATTTCTTCCGCACTGCGCCCGTCCTTCAATATCACCGCATGCAGATTCCGGCCGAGCGCCGCTTCGATCGCGGGAATAAATTTCGGATCGACGTCGATCTGCGCGACGAGCGAACCGATGATCGCTTCTCGAAACCGCTCCGGATCGTCCAAGCCTTTGAGAACTGCCCGCGAACCTTGGGCCAGTCCTTCGCCCTCGGCATTAAGTTGACGCAAAATGTCGAGGGTCGATCGCTTTTCGGCGAGAGTGCGCTCCAACGCCGCGAGCTCGTTTTCCGCAGCTTCGAGAAGTTGTTGCTGCTGGCGCAGGTTCTTTTCCACGGCTTGTGAATTCGCGAGCAATTGTTCCAATTTCTTTTGCTCGCTTTCGGTGGCATTCCGCGCCGCCGCGATTTCCGCGGCAACTTTCTCGCGCGCTTTGGTTGCTTCTTTGATATCCGTGGAAATTTGGCGGATCTGTTCCTCTGTCAGCTCGCGTCTCGCGGTAATTCCAGCCAATTCGTCCGCGAGCTTATCAATGCGCGCTTCGTACTTGGAAAGCGAAGCACGCGCCGTTTCGCGATCGACCTGGCGGGCCTCGCGTTTGGCGCGCAGCTGGTCGAGCAATTCGGTTACTTTGGCCAGCTCGTCTTGTTTCGATTGCAGGAACCGCTGCGTTTTTTCAATCAACGCGTCGCTTTCACGAATCTGGGCCGCGTGCTGCTTGCGTTTGCTTTCCGCGGTGGCGATGTCGCCGCGAGCGCGCTCGATCAGGTCGGACAATTCGTCTTTGCGCTGGCGATTGAACTCGATCCGGCTTCGGTGTGCGGCAATCTCACTTTGCAATCGCTGCGCTTCCGCCCGGATATCGGCGACCTCGAGGTCGATCTTATCCAGAGCGCGACGTTCTTCGGTCAGTTCGCTCTCGTCGCGATCGATCTTGCTCCGTGTGGTCTGTTCCGACGCTGCAATCTTTTCGATCTCTCCCCGGCAATGCGCGAGATCGGCCTCCAACGCGGCCAGTTGTTTTTTCGAGTGATGCGTTTCGAGCACGCGCAAGTCGGCGTGCAAAGCCTGATAACGTCGGGCTTTCCCGGCCTGACGCTGCAGCGAGCCGATCTGCCGCTTCACTTCTTTGATCACGTCCCCGATGCGGAGCAGATTCGCTTCGGTCGCTTCCAGTTTGCGCAACGCCTCGCGCTTTTGCGTTTTATATTTGGTGATGCCGGCAGCTTCTTCGAAAATCGCGCGGCGATCTTCCGGCCGCGAGCTCAAGATCATGTCGATCTTGCCTTGCTCCATCATCGAGTAGGCCGAGCGGCCGACGCCGGTGTCGGCGAAAAGATTTTGGATGTCGCGCAAACGGCATGGCGTTTTGTTCAGCAGATATTCAGAATTGCCATCGCGATAAACGCGACGAGTCACGCGCACATCGTGCCAATCGACATTCAATTCCGACGCGCAATCGGTGAAGGTGAGTGAGACTTCGGCGAAGCTGAGCGGCTTGCGGTTGTCGGTGCCGTTGAAAATAACGTCGGCCATTTCGCCACCACGGAGCGATTTGGCGGACTGTTCTCCGAGGACCCAGCGAATCGCGTCGAGCAAATTTGATTTTCCGCAACCGTTCGGACCAACAATTGCGGTCACGCCTTCGTGGAAATTGAAAAGCGTCTTGTCGGCGAAGGATTTGAAGCCGAAGAGCTCGAGCGATTGTAAGTGCATGCGGCCGGGGCCCAAAAATCAGTCTAAGAGGGCAATATAGTAGCCTAGGTGCGCTTACAAGCAAAATCACACTATTGGTGGGTTCGGCGGGACGGCCGACCGCAACATTTTGTGCTTACCCGCTTCCGATCCCTCTTGCTTCCAATGCTGGAATCACGCACCATCCCGCCCATGGCCGCCGAGGAGACCATGTCGATCCAGCGAGCGGAACGCGTCGACCACCAACTCATTCGCGCGATTGGTGTTCCAGGACTGAC
>CATPAT010000131.1 GCA_955652155.1 uncultured Chthoniobacterales bacterium
AAGATCGCGGAGTTCGGCGGCAGTTGGAAATTCATCAGCGCATTCGTGGCTTTTCTCACTTGCTGGGTGTTGGTGAACAGTTGGCTGTTTGTGACCAAAGCTTTCGATCAATATCCTTATCTGCTGCTTAGCACGGCGCTCAATATGCTCGCCGCATTGCAAGCGCCAATTATTATGATGTCGCAAAACAGGCAGGCGCATAAAGATCGGCTACGCGCGAACCTAGATTATCAAGTAAACCTCAAGAACGAATTGTTGTTGAGCGACATCATTCGGCGTTTGGACGAAATCGAAAAGCGAAAGCACGAGTAGTATGCAGTTTACAAGATCGACCCGCCTTCGCCAAGGCTACGGCGCGGCAGGCATCCTTAAGATCGACCGTTACCGAGGAGGCACGAGCTACAACGCTTGTCGGGGCGCAGGCGACTGAGTATGATCGTGGCAATTAGCCGATGTCTGCCTTTTCGTTCGACACGCAGCGAGCCGCGTTAACCATTGTCGCGTTCATCGGAACGTTCATTGTTGCGTTAAGCTTTGGGCGATTTCTGAAACGGCGCGCCGAGGTTCGCCTCGGAATTCTGTATCAACTTTTCTGTCTCGCGATTGCATTTTACGTCGCGCTTGCTGTCTACGGATTGGAGGCGCCGTGGCGGGTGCATGTCGGCGCCGCGGCAATATTGCTCAGCACAGCGCTGATCGTCGCGTTGGTCAATCGTTACGTTTGGGACATTTACTTTGAACGGCGCAAGCAAACGCCAATTCCGCATTTCCTGCGCGAAGTTGTCGCGCTGGTCATTTTTGTTGTCGCGCTGCTCTTTGTTCTGAGCTTTGCCTATCATGCGGAGCGCGGTCTGAAGAGCGTTGTCGCAACATCCGGGGTCGCAGTCGTAATCCTCGGGGTGGCCGGCCAGAATCTTCTCGGAGGCATCATTGCGGGCATGTCGTTGCAAATCAATCGCCCCTACCGGGTGGGCGACTGGTTACAGGTCGGCGATCGGTTCGCCGAAGTCATGGAGATCAACTGGCGCTCGACGCGGTTGCGCACGAACGACGGCATCTATCTCGACATCCCGAACAACGAAATCGTCAAGAGCACCATCGTTAATCTGCATTATCCGACCGAAGTCCATGCCATGCGGATTCGTGTCGGTGTGGATTACAATGTGCCGCCAAACCGCGTGAAAGATGCCCTCGCGCGGGCCGCCCAAAGCGCAGTGAATGTTCTGCCGGAGCCCAAAGTAAGGGTTTTCCTGGTCGATTTCGCGGATCACGCCGTGATCTACGAAATCAAGTACTACATGGGCAACCATTCCCGAATCAATGAGACCAACGACGCCGTCCGCACTAATGTCTGGTACGAATTGAAGCGGCAGAGGATCAAGATTCCTTACCCTATTCAGGATTTGTATTTGCACCGGCCAGCCGTCCGCTCGGTAGAAGAAGATCACGACGAAGCGCGCGCGATCTTGCGCGGCGAACCGCTCTTCGATTGCCTCTCGGACGGGCAAATCGGAAATCTGGTGAAGCAATCGCACCTCAATCACTTTGGGCGTGGCGAGCGCGTCATCGAAGAAGGTGCGGAAGGCGATTCCATGTTCATTCTGGTCCGCGGCGCGGCGCAGGTGTCTGTTTCAAAAAATGGATCGACAATCCCGGTGGCGACGTTGCGCTCCGGGGATTGCTTCGGTGAAATGTCGTTGTTAACCGGCGAAAAGCGCAGCGCAACGGTGCGAGCTGAGGGCGATTGCTACGTCATGGAAATCAGCAAAGACGTGATGGGTGAAGTCATTCGCGAGTCGCCCGATTGCCTGAAACAACTGAGCGAGCTGCTGGCGCAACGTAAAATGGAAACTGAAGGCATCCTGAAAGACCTCGCCACATCAAGCGCTGACCAGGCTGCGAAACAGCGGGAATACACCGCCACATTTCTCAGGCGTCTGAAAACTTTCTTCGCCCTCTGACCGAGGTGTCACGGCGACTTGCAACTAATTAGCATGTCGACTGTTGGTTTCCGCAACCTGATTAAAATCTTGATGCGTTCTCGCTCATTGCGCTTCACGACTGACATCGTGCGCCAATCTCCGAACTCATCGCTGGCCCGCTTGCGTTGGTCCGGCCGAGACGTTTTTTATCGATCAGGTACCGCCGATCCATTTGTTCTGTATCAAGTGCTGCTCAGGAGCGGCAAGAAAGCGGAGTATTATGTGCCTCCGGCCCTCAGACCGAAGATCATTCTCGATATCGGCAGCAACATCGGTGCTTCCATTCTTTACTTTCATCGCCAGTTCCCCGACGCCAATATTTTCGGGTTTGAACCTCATCCTGACACCTTTCGGATATTGCAAGAAAATGTCGCGCATCTGCCCGGTGTCAGGGTTTTCAACTATGGGCTCGGAGCGACTGATCAGCGCATTGCGGTCCGCGCTGATAAGGTAAATTTCGGCGCGTTTAGCACTGGCGGCCCATTCAAGGACCGCGGCCACCCTGCCGTCCCAGTAGAGTGCGAGGTTCGGCGGTTAGATGACGTCTTGCGCGAAATCGGGATCGCGCGGGTCGACCTGATCAAGATCGACTGCGAGGGTGCCGAAGCCGATGTTTTTTCAACCTTGCCCGATGCGATTTTGAATGACTGCCAATGGATTGTCGGCGAATTTCACGATCACACCGGCTTCGAAGTGCTCGCACGTTTGGCACCGCATTTTCATTTGGATTTGAAAAAAAAGATGTTTCGTTCGCGATTTCGTTTTCACGCATGCAACCTCAGCAAAGTGCAGCAGCTGTCTCGCTCCGATCTCGATGCGTTACAGCGTTGAGCCTATATGAATCCAAGGGAAATGTGGGCGCGGCTAAGTGCGTGTAAACCGCACCATTAGGCGATCTAGGCGCTCCGCTCTTCGCCGGTGAGTTAGAGTGAAATTAGAGGCGAGTAGTTCCATCCAATCGTGCCGAAAATGTCCCTTTCATTTATCTTTACAGGTCAGAGCTATCTTTGCTAAAGCTTGCGCGGGCAGGGCGCGACTGCGGGGCCTGACTCGCGAAAACAAGAGTTATAAAGGAAGCCGCTCGTGAAAAAATCCATTGGCGCGAAATCGCTTCCAATTGAAAGGAATAACAACAATGCCTAAGAAGAAAAAATCTGCAAAAGCGAAAAGTAATAAAGTTGCAATTCAAGCTTTGGCGGACATCGCAAAGGTGCTTCAAACTCAGAAAAAAATGAAGCTGGAACTAGAGAAGGTTAAAAAAGATATAACCAGGATGACGCCATTTCAGCCGCCGCCGCCATATGGGCCCAGCTGCCGCTTGCGGAAGTAAGGCTGCGATGTAGAGCGGTCGGTCAGACGGTTTTGACGCTGTTCGTTGCAGGCATAGTGGTTAGCTAGGACACATGCGGGAACGGACGATTCAATTGCGGCGGGCCAGGAGCTTAGTCGTCTACTGGCGGGAAGGTCGGCTTTTTTTTCATAATTTCGCCAGACAATTGACTGCCGCTGGCAGGCCGCTTACTTGCGAAGTTCTCAGTTTCTTTGGCGAGTGGCGAACTTCCCAAGAAGCGCAAACTCATTTCGCCGATTATACGTCGAGGAGCCTCTTTTCCGCTCTCTCCCAATTAGTGAAGCAGGGTCTGCTGCTGGTGAAAGATTCACCGGAAGCGGCGCAAGACGATCGCGTCGCCAAGGAGTGGTCCGGTTGGTTGCCCGAAGGAAGCTTTCATTTCTCGACCAAGGACGCGCTCTACGCCCACGAGAATTCGAGCTTAGCTCGATTCAAAGCGGGTCTGCCGAAAACGCCATCGCCGAGAATTTTCAAGACGGTGAAGGGGACGAAGAAAACACTCCCGCTGCGCGCTTTTCCTGATTCTGAATTCATCCGAGTTTTAATGGCCAGAAAGACGCATCGGGAATTTTCCAGGCAGAAGCTGACGCTTGAAACTTTATCCCAACTTCTCTCCCTGGTCTGGGGCGTCACCGGCTATTTGGATGCGTCGATTTTCGGTAAATTAGTCCGTAAAACCAGTCCGTCGGGCGGCGCGCGTCACCCTGGCGAAGTATATGTCATGGCCTTGCGCGTTAAAGGTCTGAGACCGGGTCTGTATCATTATCACCCGGCGCAGCATCATCTTAACAGGATCAGCACAAACGCTACCCGCGATAAGGCGTGGCGGTATTGCGCTCGTCAAGGTTATGTTAGAAACGCGGCTGCTTTATTTTTAATGACAGCTGTGTTTCAGCGCACGATGTGGAAATACCGTCACGCTCGTGCCTACCGCGTCGTGTTACTCGACGCCGGTCATCTGTGCCAAACTTTCTGTCTGGTCGCGACTTGGCTTGGCCTGGCGCCGTTTTGCACAGCTGCGCTGAAGGACACATTGATCGAAGAGGATCTGGGGATAGATGGGATCCGCGAATCGATTCTTTATGTAGCCGGGGTCGGTCTTCCTGGTCCTACTTCCTGAGCCTGCCTCCATCGTGTCCGAGGTAGGTTGGCTCATTTAGCGTAGCCGGCAGAAAAAACTACTTCGGTGCGAGCGAGGCGACAATTTTCTCGAAGCGCGGGTCGCCGCTTAGCGAGGCCCAGTAAGGATGGAGTTTGAGGAAGCCGTAGCTTAGTGTGTTCGGGACGCGCTCCACTGCGGCGATCTGTTCAATTGCGAGGTCTTTCTCGCCGGCCCAGGCATAGATTTGCGCCAGGTTAACGGCGAAGGCCGCGCCGGAGATGGCATCCTCGGAGATGGGTAGCAATTCGCACGCGCGACGGCCCTCGCGGAGTGCCTCCTCCTTCCGCCCGAGGCCGGCGTCGATCATCCCTAACAGGCTGAGAGCGGCAGCGAAGTCGGGCTGATTTTCCAGAGTCTTTTCCACTTCTCTGTGCGCCACGATAAAGGCAGCGTGCGCTTTGGCTGAATCACCCTGCCAACGAGCGACGACACCCTCCCAATAGGAGTGGGGACAATTGACGCCATAGTCGGTCTGCACGCCCTCACGCGGGTAGTTTCTCAGCACGCGCGCGGCAGCTGCGGTGGTCTGTTCACATAGGGCATAATCGGGGTGGTCCACGTCGGGCGCGATGCTCGGATTTTCATCGATCAGGGTGGCTAGCGTGGTCTGATAGGGCTTGATGTCCGCCCGCCAATCCAATGCGATCTCCGCGCGATTAATGCGGGTCAACGGATCGCCCGGTACTATTGTTAGCGCGCGGTCGTAGATCCGGGCTGCGTCCGCGTAGCGACGCTGCAGCCGGTAGGTAAAGGAAGCCAGTTGCTCGAGGGTGAACAAGTTGCGCGGGTCCAGCTCAAGAGCGCGTTCCAAGTTGCCTGTGGCTTCCAGCCAACGGCCTTGGCGGCGATCGATGAAGCCGGTGTATACGAAGACGTCGGGATTGTTGGGCAGTGTTCGTCTGGCGATATCCAGCTCGCTGCGGGCCCGGCCGTAGTCGAGGAAGCCAAAGTAGTAATAATTAGCTAGAGCGAGGTGGACTTCGCCAGCATTGGGCTGAAGGCGCAACGCCGTTTGCACCGCGGCATTGGCCAAATTGAGACGCGCGGAGCTGTGGTCGAATCCAATCCAATAGAGAGCTCCATGCACCCGGGAGAGCAGACACCAGCCGATCAGGAAATTCGGATCACGCGTGACAGCTTCATCGAGCAAGCGAACGGCCTGCGGCAGCTTCTCCTTAGCGTGGAGCGGATCTGAGACGTCCGCCCAAAGGGCTTTGGCACGCTCGTAAAGGTCCCACGCTGTCAAGTCTGTGGTGGGCACTTTCTCAATCGCAGCTTTTTCGCTCGGAGAGATTTTGGCTTGAAGCTGGTCGGCGATCATCTTGGCAATTTCGCTCTGAATGGCAAAGACGTCCGCTAGGTCGCGATCGTAACGTTCTGCCCAAACGTGTGTATCTGTTCGGGCATCGATTAGCTGAGCGCTGACACGCACACGCCCGCCTGCTCGTTGCACACTGCCTTCGACGATATGGGTCACGCCAAGGGCCTTGGCAATCTCGCGCAGATTACGCTTCGCCTCCGTCTTGTATTGCATCACCGACGTACGACTAATGACTTTCAAATCCGCGATCTTTGCCAGATCCGTGAGAATTTCATCTTGCACACCATCGCTAAAATAAGCGTTCTCCTTCTCATCACTCAGATTTGCAAATGGCAAGACGGCGATGCTTTTCGCCGGAATCGAAGCGTTCGTACTAATCTCGGAAGTGGTCCGCTCGATTGGTCCGCGCCGCAGAAAGATCAACAAACTGACGGCGAGCGCGCCGGCCGACAAAAGTGAAGCGACGACGAGCACAGATTTGGGCCATTGCTTCCATCTTTTGCGGCGCTTGAGTTTTTCAGGTAGCTTCGGGTTGCCCAAACCATCTTTGTAAAGGTTAACCAAGCTCAGTCTCAGGCCATGCTTTACTTCGCACTCACCCAGATCGTGCAAGTAAGGCTGCCAATGCCGATACTCGCTTAAGTCATCGGCCACATGTTTGGAGAGAAGAATGTGTCCAGCGTCGCCACAATCCATCACCCGCTGGGCTACGTTAATTCCACCACCGGCGACGTTGATCGTGTCGTTAACGTCCCTGACTTGATTGACCGGCCCACTATGAATTCCCATCCGCAAACGAACAGTCGAACTTTCTTTTAGCTTCTGACTGATTTCCAACGCGCAACGCACCGGTTCCTCCGGACTGCGAAAGAAGAGGAGCGCCATTCCATCGCCGGTGGGTACCCGGATCAACTTGCCCTTCTCTTCGGCACTTCGGAAGCACTCGGTGCTTCGCACGATCCGACCGAGTTCTTGCAGCGCCTCGATCTGCTCGTTTACAAGCAATTTCGAGTAACCGACGATGTCGATTAAGAGCAAATGCGCGATCTCAAGCTGCAGATCGGGTTGCGGCACCTGGGGTGTAGGTAGCGTGGGCACTCGCCTCCTTCGCGGCAGAAGATTATCGACATTTGCCTGCGGCAGGTCGAGGGGAAATGCGAGCGTCCAACTGCTACGGCGACAACCTTTTCGGAAAAATGCGGTTAGGCCGCTGACATTTTATCGCCGGGGCAAATAGGCTTTGCCAGTACCGGAAATCCTAATAGAGTCGTGCGCTTTACCGCGTTAAAGCCATGGCCTTTCTTGCTCTAAACCTGCTCGATTCCGGAGTGCAATTGTCGATGTTGTGCGCCGTGATCGGCCTGATTTTCGCGTTCGTTCTCATTGCGATAGTGGCGCGTTCACCAGCCGGTAATGAACGGATGCGTCAGATTTCCGGAGCAGTGCAGGAGGGCGCGAAGGCATATTTGAATCGGCAGGTCGTCACGATCAGCGTAATCGCGGTCATCATTTTCATCCTCCTTTTCGTCTTTAAGGATCATCCCACTGCGATCGGTTTTATGGTCGGCGCGTTCTGTTCGCTCTCAGCCGGCTTCATTGGCATGCGCATCGCAGTCATCGCCAATGTGCGCACGACCCAGGCGGCAACGAGTTCGAGTACGCGTGCCTTGCGTATTGCATTCAACGGCGGCGCGGTCACCGGTCTGTTGGTGGTTGGTCTCGCGCTTCTCTCGGTGTCGATCTTTTATACCGCGGCCAACAAGATGGTCGGCCACGATTTGGCGATCCGCAGTCTGGTTGGCCTCGCCCTCGGCGCGAGCTTGATCAGCGTCTTCGCGCGACTCGGCGGTGGCATTTACACCAAAGCGGCCGATGTCGGAGCAGATCTGGTCGGCAAAATTGAGCAAGGTTTCGAAGAAGACGATCCGCGTAATCCGGCCACGATCGCAGACAACGTTGGCGACAACGTCGGCGACTGCGCCGGCATGGCTGCAGACGTTTTTGAAACTTACGCAGTCAGCTTGATCGGCGCGATTTTGGTGGGCGCGCTCACGCTGGTTGGAAATTCAGCGGCGATCGTCTATCCGTTCGTGCTTGGCGGGATTTCAGTGCTCGGCGCGATTTGCGGAGTGTTATTTGTGAACGTCGCCAACGGCAAACCTGCAGCTGTGCTGATGGGCGGCGTTCTAACCAACGCGATTATCTCAGCGATTTTGTTTTGGCCGGCCACGCATTACTTGTTTCCAACCGGATTGACGATCGGCGGCGCAACGCGCACGCCCACGCAGCTCTATTTCGCCTCTCTCATCGGCCTGGTTATGACAGCGGTCGTGGTCGCGATCACAAATTACTACACCTCGATGCGCTACGCCCCTGTTCAAAAAATCGCGCGCGCCTCGGAAACTGGCCACGCCACAAACATTATTGCTGGCTTGGCCGTCGGCCAACATGCCACCGCGTTGCCGGTTGGATTCATCGGCATCGCTATCCTCCTTAGTTTTCATTTCGCCGGGCTTTACGGAATCGCGATTGCGGTAATGTCGATGTTGTCGATGGCGGGAATTATCATCTCGCTCGATTCGTTCGGACCGATCACCGACAACGCCGGCGGCATAGCAGTGATGAGCAATTTGCCAAAAGAGGTGCGCGTGGTGACCGACCAGCTCGATGCCGTCGGCAACACGATGAAAGCTGTTACGAAGGGTTATGCGATCGCGTCGGCGGGACTGGCCGCGCTGGTTCTTTTCGGATCTTATGTCGAGGAATTGAGGGCGCATAACGTTGCCTACGCCGAATTTCATTTTTCGCTCACCGAACCGAAAGTGATCATTGGCCTCTTTCTCGGCGGTTTGCTGCCATTCATTTTCACCGCATTTAGCATGGATGCGGTTGGCAAAGCTGCGGGCGCGGTCGTGCGCGAAGTGCGCCGGCAACTGCAGGCGAAACCGGGAATTTTGACTGGGCAAGACACGCCCGATTACGGCACCTGCGTCGATATCGTGACCAAAGCGGCTTTGCGCGAAATGATTGTTCCGGCTTTGTTGCCGCTGGTCTTCGTCGTTGCGGTTGCAATCATCAAACCGCTTGGGCCGGTTGTTTTGGGCGGTTTACTTGTTGGAACGATTGTCACCGGATTGTTCGTCGCCATCGCGATGACTTCCGGGGGTGGCGCGTGGGACAACGCGAAGAAATTTATCGAAGAAGGAAATCTCGGCGGCAAAGGCTCATTTGCCCACGCGGCTTCGGTGACCGGCGATACTGTCGGCGATCCGTATAAAGATACTGCCGGACCCGCGATCAATCCGATGATTAAGGTTGTGAACATCGTCGCGATCCTGATCATTCCGATCTTCTTTTAATTTCGGTTGGCGAAAAATTTAGCGCGCAAAATCTTCTCGATCTGTTACAAGATCGACATGGACGAGAGCCACGATTTTCAGATTGTCCGGCCGGACCAAGGTGGTTCCAGGACGCGGAGCCTGGCGAAAGCGGATCCGAGAGCGACGCCGTTCAAGGTTGTGGTCGATCCGAAAGTGCGGGTCGATCTTCGGCGGGCGTTAGTCGATTTAATAGATTATCACGACGAAGCTTTGGCCGAGCATTTTGCCCAGGGCAAACTTGCTCTTGATTCCTACAAAGAATATGTCGAGCTGTTCGCACGCAGTCTGAAAGAGACAATGGAGAGCCGGGAAGGCGTTTCCTATTTATTGCGCTCCGTCGGATTCGACGTCCCCGCGGAGGAAATCAATTTGCATCCCGAACTGCGCTGGAGAAAAGGCCCGGCGCCTTTCGGTGTGAGTTTGCTGTAGTGGCCGCACTAGTTCGATCTCTGGGGCGACTCGATCAGCTCGTGTTCCTGTGGATTTAACCGGTCGCGTGGAATCGTTGCAATAATGTCGCGCGCTTCGTCATTGCGATCGCTGGCGAGAAGCGCGGCGGCGTAAACCGCGCGCCAGGCCGGCAAAGTCCGTTTCCAGTCGATCGAAACAGGCCCTTTAAATTGAGCCATTGCCGAAGCCGGATCGTGCTGGCGAAGATATCCGAGCGCAGCTGTGACCCGATACGACAACCGGCTTGGATATTGCTCCGCTAATTTTTTTGCGACCGCGAAATTTTGATCAACATCTTCGCCCAGCAGCAAATTGAGATAAGCCAGTTGATCCGCCGCGTTCGGGTCTTCCGGCGCGCGAGCGGAGATTTTTGACATCGCTGCGCGTTGGGCGGCCGTATCGCCACTCCTTTGACTCACGCGCTGCGTGCCGTGGTAGGCGAAGTCTGCATGTTCCGGAAAGCGGGCAAGTTGCTCATAGGCTTTGAGCGCTGCGGCGGTGGCGCGGCTTTGTTCGGCAAAATTCGCAACAAAACGCAATTTGTATGGATCACTAGCTGCCAGCGAAATGGCATGGTTCCAATGGACCTCGGCATCCAAATTAGCGTTGCGCTCGAGCGCCGTGCGCGCGCGAAAACTTTCGATTACCGAAGGGTCCAGGGTGACGTCGGTTCGGTTGAGAACACCATCGATGTCGTTCCAACGTTGCAAAGTGGCCAGCGCATCCAGTCGCGCTAGTAACAGCTGGTTATCTTCCAACACGCGTTCAATCGGGAAAGTCGAGAGCACCAGCTCAGGCTGCTGATGCGCGTTTAACCAACGCGCAAGGTCGAGAAGTTCCTGGCTCTGTCCATTCCGCCAACGTTCGACCTCCTCGCGGTAAACTCGAGCTGCCTCATCCGGCTGCAGCTGGATGCGTATGTCGGCGGCAAGCAAATCGTCCTTAGCGGTTTTTGGGGCTAGAGCCGTCAGTTCTTGCAAGAGCCGCTTTCGCTCGTCGGTCGTTAGTTCAGGCGCGGCGGCGAGAGCTTCTACAGCTGCCTTCTTATAAACATTTGGTCTAGCGGCGAGTTCCCAAAGAATCTTACGGGCTTCTGCCTGATCGGCCGCATCCGTCGATTGGGCGAGAACTTCGGCCAATTGAAAACGCGGCGCATCATCGTCCGGAGCGCGTTTGCTCGCGACACGCAGATATTCGCTGGCCTTCACATTGTCCCCAATTTTTCTGGAGTAGCGCGCGGCCAGTTGAAGCGCCTTCGTATCGGGATTGTCTTTTAGTAATGGGTCGATCACTTTTTCCGCGAGATTCAGGCGATTAGTTTTAATGAGCAATTCGGCGTAGTCCTCGCGGTCGCGGATGGTGCACTGGGGAAGGGCCAGAACTTTCTGCCAGAGCTCGAGCGCTTCGGGACGCTCGGCTTTCGAAGCGAGACGCGCGGCCCCGCTTAAACCGTGGTAGTTCGAAGGATCCAACTGCAGCGCAACGCGATACTGAACTGCGGCGTCATTCCATTTATCCGCCGCGACAAAGGCATCGCCAGCCGCGGCAAAGCGTTCGGCCCGCTGTCCCTTGAACCAGCGGTAGGCTATAGTCCCCGCGACGATCACGGCTAAGACGCTCGCGGTCAGCAAGATCCACCGTCTGCCTCGTCGTTTTCGCACCAAATTGCGCTGGCCGCGCTTGGACCTGTCCCGGTCTGTCCCCTCACTCATGAGCTGTAATATTGAAAGAGCGCGGGCAAGCGCCAACCCTAAATCGGGGAAAGCGTTTTGTCAGGTCAGAGCCGTCGTTCACAGGCTAAAGCAGTCTAAAATCTCATTGACATCCGGACCGCGTTTAAGGCAGAATCGGCGCTGAGTTTCACAAAAATATGAGAAAGGCATGCATTCTAGGGTTGGTATTATTCGGGTCGGTTAGTTTCATCGCGCGAGGCGATATTATTCCGACTTTATCGTCCGTAACGGGATCGAGTCCAAATTTCACTTGGAATTACTCGGCCAATGTGACAGTGGATGAAACGATTAACCCCGGCGATTTCTTCACAATTTACGATTTCGGGACGATCGCGCCCGGATCCAATACTCAACCGACTGGTTGGACGTTTTCACAGGCGCTGGTCGGTCCTACCCCATCGCTGGTATTGCCCACCGATAATCCAAGCATTTTGAACCTGACCTGGACTTATAATGGCGCCGCGCCGATCACCGGCTCGGCGGCGCTGGGAATATTTTCGGTAATTACCTCAACGGATCAGTTGAAGGTTGGTCAGTTTACCGCCGAAGCGACGCGCAGCAGCGGACCAAATGCCGGGTCGAAGGTGGAGAACATTGGGACCGTTTCGGTGCCGGTGCCAGAATCATCGTCCTTGTTGCCAATCATCGGCGTGTGCGTGGCAGCTGCTCTTTCGAGATTGGTTCGGCGTCAGCACGCTTAAGACAACAATTACTGTTTCCCCTTAGGCTGCCCCGAAAGAGATTTCGGGGCAGCTTTTTTTTGGGCTGCGACGGAGCCGCAAAAACCCTTGGTTTCGGGGCGGTTGCGTGACACACTCGACGCCGGTTACCTATGTCGGCGGCATCGGAATCGTCTACGCGGCTGAAACTGTGGGGAGTCCGTGGCTCAATTCCAGTCCCGGGCCCGGCGACCGTCCGTTATGGCGGTAACACGAGCTGCGTGGAAGTGCGCGCTGATGGCGAGCTCATTGTGCTAGATGCCGGTTCCGGGATTCGCGAGCTCGGCCTTGCCCTCGAAAATGAATTCGGGTCAAGCCCGATTAATCTCAGCTTGCTCATCACCCACGTTCATTGGGACCACATTCAGGGTTTTCCTTTTTTCGTGCCTTCCTATAACGACAAAAACCAAATCCGGATTCTTGGTTATGAGGGGACGGGCAGCGGCCTGCGCGAGATTCTGAACGGGCAGATGGCAACGCCCTTCTTCCCCGTCGCGCTCTACGATCTGCCTGGAAAGATCAAAATCGAAAAACTCGAGTCGATGGATTTCATGATCGGGAAAGTGCATGTCCGTTCGAAATTTATGAATCATCCGGGCGTTTGCGTCGGCTATCGAATTTTCACCAGTAAAGGCTCGATCGCTTTTCTGCCTGATCATGAACCGTACGAAGCGTTCAAGCTGCACTCTGCTAAATCGCATCTGTTGAGCCCGGAGCAGACGCAGAAACGCGCTCGCGAAGACCGCGCCGAACTCGTGAAATTTCTTCAAGGTTCCGATATTCTGATTCTCGATACCCAATACACCGACGAGGAATATCAGGCGCACGTAGGCTGGGGCCACGGCTCGCTCAGCACCGCCATCTCGCTCGCGCTCGATGCCGCCGTTCGAAAGCTCGTTCTCTTCCACCACGACCCGACGCACGACGACGAAATGATCGACAAGATGGTCCAGACGGCCCGAAAGCTGGCCGCTAAAAGCGAAAGTTATCTTGAGGTCGAAGGCGCGCGCGAAGGTGCGGAAATGACGCTGGGTTAAGTGCGACTGGCTCGGTTTTCGATCTGCTTGCGCAACGGGCAAATTGAGCTTTAGATCTTGTCCCCCGTGCTTTTGCCTCGTGGTGTAATGGTAGCACAAGAGATTCTGGATCTCTTTGTCTAGGTTCGAGTCCTAGCGAGGCAGCTTTTGGCCTCAGACTGCTCTTGTGTGTCTGGGGCTGCCTTTTTATGCCAAAACTCCTCTGGATAAACGACTTTCGACGTTTCAAGCCCCGCTGGTTCAATGCCACGAAGTGACTGATCATCACTGCAAGAGTCTGGAACTTGTGGGTGTGTTTGTGTGTTACTCGTTGTGATATCCGAAGAGCTAAAGGCAGGAAGTTTTCCGATCGCTTCCATAACGGGCAATTGCGAGGCGTCTGTATAAACGTTCATTGTTAGACGAATGTCGCTGTGCCGGAGTATTTGCATTGCGACGCGCGGGGCAACGTTCCAACGAGCGAGATTTGTCGCGAGTGTATGTCTGAGCGCATGAAAGTCGGCCCGACCCGCGTCATTTTCGTATTCTATTCCAGCGTTTTTTAAATCTTTCTTCATTTTCCGCATACTGGGCAGCATTTTTCCAGTGAGAAGAGGGTCGGACGGCTTGGCGTCGGCGGGGATCAACGCTCGTAACTCGGTAACGATTTGAGGGTGCAGCGGAATACAGACACTTTTACCGTTCTTGGTGAACCGACCATCGAGCGAGAGCGACGGAACATTCGCATCAAGCTTTATATCGGCTACCGTCAACGCCTTCAATTCAGCACGGCGGAGGCCGGTGAACAAAGCAAGAAGGTATCCGATGCGACTTTCGCCACCTACCTCTGTCGCGCCGTCTGACGCGCGGTCGATATACTTTACCGGGACTGCGAAGTTTAGATTTTGCGCACCTTCCTCAACGACTGCCGACGTAGTAATACCAAGCATTCGCCCATTCAGATTGAATAATCCCCCGCCGCTGCTCCCTCGTGAAATCGGCGCTGTAAACTGAATAAAGTCCACACCCTTAATCTCTCTTTGCGGGCGACTGATAACTCCTTCGGAAATGCTTCCTTCGAGACCCTTCGGTGAACCTATAGCCCAAACGTGTTCACCTGCTTGCGCAATTATCGCCTTGTTAATTGGGACGAACGGAACTTCGCTAGCTTGAAATTGTAAAACGGCGATATCATACGCTGGATTTACACCAACAGTTTTCTTAACCTCGTAGAGCGCTTGTGTAGATAACTGTGCAAGAATCTGACCCCCTTTTGCGGCTGTTGCAACATGAGCATTGGTAACCAGAAGACCATCTGGGCTTATAAAAACGCCGCTAGCCGTTCCGATACGTTTGCCGTTCGCGTCCTGAATAAATAGCTTAGCAACTGCCTTACTAGCTCTTTGTAAGGCTCGTTCCGCAAGGAAGTCCTTGCACGGTTCATAAAGGACTGCTGCTACAATTGCCAAAACAAAAGCGACAACTAGCTCCCTTGCATACTTCCTTGCCAGCCGGACAGCGGGTTCGCAAGCTTTGCAGATTTGAGCAAACTTCAGTCGTATCTTTAGCCCCCTCGGCGGGATCGGGGTGTTCGTACCCATACGCTCAGCGTGCGGTAATTTGCAATGGCGACGTAACGTATTTTGAAGTGTGACTCTTCGCGATTACTTTGCTGCTGCTTTTACGTTTGGCACCGAGAGGCTTGCTGACATGATGACCGGCACAGACGCCACATGTGCCGCCGTCTTTCGCACAATGCTTACAGTAGTTGCAGGTCGTGCAGGCATGGCATGGAAACGAGCCTGTGCACGTTGCACCGAATCCGGTGCCGGTCAGCACAATCGCAATCAGAAGAACGAGGGGTATTTTCATGTGGGGATTATCATCAAACCCCCGCCAGCGGCTCAAGGCATAAAATCGGCCTTTACCCGTTTGTGCGCTGAATCTACCCTTCAAATCAGTTCTGGGGGGAACTAAAAGACGCCGTCTCTCAAAATTGACCCCACAGGCCTTTTCGGGAGGCGGCGATCTTCCTAACTGGAAGTTTAGCGATCAATCGGCGCGGTCTGCGGTCGGCTGGCGATAGACTTGATCTCCGAACGCGATGAACATGCGCAAGGTTTCATGAAATTCACTTGCATGAGGCTCGAAATCCCGCTGGGCAGATTCAATTTCACGCCTTGCTGCGGGAGCGAACCGAGTGGAGTCGCAAAAACGCCGCCATGAAGCTTGCGCTGAGTTCGAAATATCTTTGAACCGTGCAATGATTATGGGGCGCACTGCATCTCGATGCTTGTCATCTAAGGCGAGATATATCTCCGTCATCGCTCGCGCTTCCTTTGCCTGTTCCAACATCTCTTGCGAAGCCCTACATAACTGCGAGAGAGCGGCGGAATCTTTAAGTTCAGGATTATCAACCGCAAAGCGTTTCGCCAGAGATTTACACCGTTGAGAATGATTGGTGAATTGGGCTACAAACTGAGCAGCGGAATGCTCGCGCTTCTGGATTGTTGTAGCCGGATCGAGGCTCGTTTTGTTTTTGTCAGGGACTGCGTTGACGTTAACATCGGCTTGGCTGTGCGAAGTAATTGCATGCTTTTGCTTCATATAAATTTGTAGATTTGTTCGTGGGCGATCCTGAGGCTTTCACCTCTCCAATTCGAAACCCACATGCATATGGATGTAGCACTGAGAAAGAATTCTTGGCGCGCAGATTCGCCAGACGAGCGTCAAACGATTCGAGTCAACTGTTGAGAAAAAGCTTTACCGCCTCTGCCAGCCCGATTTAGCGTCAGATTAGTTCTGGGGGAACACTAAAGACGCCGTCTCTCAATTGACCCCCTCAGGGCTTTTCGGGAGGCGGCGATCTCCACCCTATTTGGGATTTGGACGATATTATCGGTCTGCTAGAATGATCGACATGGGCGCATTCGATACGATCAAGCAGACTCTCACAGAATTGCCGATCTCGGATATTTTGAAGGCTCGATTGGAATTTGCTTTTGACCAATCGTCGGCTTTTGAACGTCAAGTAT
>CATPAT010000132.1 GCA_955652155.1 uncultured Chthoniobacterales bacterium
GAGATTGTAAAAACGCTCGGGGGATTTCCGCCTGCGACGCAACCAGCCGATCGGGATGCGTGGACAACGAAAGCGCTGACTGATTTTCTTTGGGAGAAGGGCATTCCACCATTTTCGTTGCTCTGGCTGAGCGAACCCGATGACACCGAGCACAAAACCGCGCCGGGCGCGCCCGCGGCAATGGCCGCGATAAAATCCACCGACCAAAATCTCGCGCGGGTGCTCGCGGCACTGGACCAACATAAGGCAGGGTCGACAACCGACGTCTTTGTCGTCTCCGATCATGGCTTTTCCACCATCGCGCTCTCGATTGATATTCCGAAGATTTTGCGCGATGCCGGTTTCGATGCCGTGACGGAGTTCACGAGCGAACCGAAGGCCGGTCAAACTATGATCGTTGGCAATGGCGGCGCCGTTTTGTTTTACGTGATTGGTCATGACGCAGCGGTCACGCGCCGGCTCGTGGAATTTTTGCAGCAAACGGACTTTGCCGGAGTCATTTTCACGCGCGATCCGATGGATGGAACGTTCACGCTCGATAAGGTCAGGATCGATAACGAACATGCGCCCGATGTGGAGGTGGCGTTTCGGTGGAACGAAAATAAAAACCAATTCGGCTTCGCCGGAATGATAGACGCCGATTGGCAACGCGCGGCGGGGAAGGGAACGCACGCGACCCTTAGCAAATTCGATATGCATAATACGCTGATCGCGGCCGGACCGGACTTTCATCAAGGCGAGGCGGATGAGTTGCCAAGCGGCAATGTCGATCTTGCACCGACGATTCTCGCGATTCTTGGAATCAAATCGCCGGCGGCGATGGATGGCCGGTTCTTGGCGGAGGCAATGGCCAGCGCCGAGCCTTTGAGATCGAAAACCGAAACGCTCGAAGCGAAGCGGAAATTTCCCGGCGGGACATGGCAACAGAACCTGACCATTTCGCACGTCGGGTCGACAGTTTATTTCGACGGCGGCAACGGCGGCTTCATGCGATAGCCGCAGTATGGTCGGGTAGGTCAAAACCCTAGATCCAGTATTCGAAAAACCGCTGACCTGGCTTCGATCCTGCTGAACGTAACCGGCATGAAGCAGCTAGCCCCTGAAGAAAAACACTTGACCAGCCTAACTTTCTTGACGAAAACAAAGACCATGAAACAGCTAATTCGCCTAACTACTCTATTTTGTGCATGTGCCGCTTTGGCGGTAACCGTTATGGCCGGCCCCGAGTCGTTGCCAAGCGGAAAGGAAATGAAACAAGTCGCGCCGGCACCTCCGGAATGTGATTTCACTTGGACCGGATTCTATGCCGGTATCAACGGTGGCTACGGCTGGGGAAACGCCGATACTCATTTCAATCCTCTCCCTGACGCTGCAACCTTCGGGGATCTTGCGCCGCAGACGCTTAATCCGGATCCAAGCGGATTCATTGGTGGCGGCCAAATCGGTTACAATTTCCAATTGAACAAGTGGCTCGTTCTCGGCGTCGAGACGGATTTTCAAGGATCCGATATCGAAGGGAGCCGTAGGCGAAGTGGATTCTTGGATTTCGGCGGCGATATCGCGAACGACAATCCTGACGTTTTCCTTGAAGCGCACGAACGCATGCAGTGGTTCGGAACAGCTCGTGGCAGAATTGGTTTTGCCCCACTATGCCGGCTGATGATTTACGCCACGGGCGGACTCGCTTACGGCAATGTGGATTATTCGGCGAATACCAACTTCGATAACGGATTCACCTATCCAGTCTCGTTTACCAGAACGAACTTAGGCTGGACCGTTGGCGGCGGACTTGAGTACGCGATCGGCCATCATTGGAGCGTGAAGGCCGAGTATCTCTATTACGATCTCGGAAATGAAGGCAAGACGCGGAATCAGCTGGACTTTGGTGTCCCGGAAGGTCCTCCGTTCTTTGTTCACTACAACTTTGAGAACACGGGGAACATTGTCAGGGGCGGTTTGAACTTTAAGTTCTAGTCGTTAGACAAACGCTCATTTTTTCAACCACCGAGGCCGATTCGCCGGCCTCGGTGGTTTGCTGTACGGGCATGCGAGATTTTGCCTCACGACGACTGGGAAAAACCGCTTGACCGCCTTGTCTTCTGTGGCGAAACAGAGGCCATGAAACAGCTTATTCGCCTAACTATTCTATTTTGTGCGTGCGCCGCCCTGGCGCTAACCAGTGTCGCTGGCCCCGAGCCATTGCCGAGCGGAAAGGAAATGAAGCAAGTTGCACCCGCCCCTTTGCCGGAGTGCAATTGGACCGGTTTTTATATCGGTCTGAACGTCGGCGGTCAGTGGGGTCATAGTGAAGACCGAGACCTCGACGGGTATTCTACGCGGGAGGAGGGCAATACTTGGGGCTATGATGAGTCCGGGGTTATTGCCGGTGGCACGATCGGTTACAACTACCAATGGAACTGGCTCGTCCTCGGTATAGAGGGAGACGGGGGCTACATGAATCTGGAGGGTGATGGCGTTTCCAGGTTTGATGCGAGATTCTTAGGTTCGGACACTCATGGTAAAACTGATAGTGATTTTTACACGACCATCCGCGGTCGGCTTGGATTCGCATGGGGTCATTGGTTGTTTTACGCCACTGGAGGTGGAATCGGCGTGAATTTAACGACGCGCGTCATCGATAATTGCGATACCGGCGCCTGCGGGGACCAGTTAATCCATGCCGACACAACGGACTTCAACTGGGGGTGGACCGGCGGCGGCGGCATCGAGTACATGTTCGGTTGCCATTGGACTGCCAAAGCTGAGTATCTGCGCTACCAACTGGACGACCAAAACTTCAGCGGCGCTGCCCATTTCTCTGACGGCGACTTCGCTGGCAGATTCCGCTTCACCGGAATTGGAACAGAAGGCAACATCGTCCGCGCTGGTTTGAATTATAAATTCTAATCGCGTTAGGCAAAGCTAAGTTTTTCAACCACCGAGATCGGCTCGTCTGATCTCGGTGGTTTGACGTACGGGCAATGGACGAATAGCATCGGCGACGTGCCTCGCTGCATCGGCCGCATTGTTATGGTTCTCGCGCTTTGTTGCGCGATCGGCTTGCACTGGATTGCACTTCAATCTCTGGCGTGGACCACCATGGTGATCCAATACTCGAAATGCGCGCGGCTTGGCCAAGCGATCGAGCAGACGTTGGACGGAGGGCATCCGTGTTTACTTTGTCACGTCGTGAACAAA
>CATPAT010000133.1 GCA_955652155.1 uncultured Chthoniobacterales bacterium
TCATTGCTCAGCGGCGCCGCCGAAGCTTTCACTCAGAGACAGGTCTCGCCATTTGGTACGTTTGCTTTGCCAACTCTGCAAAACGCACCGCTCCAAGGTGCGCAAAGCGTTCTCGACCGGTATGCGCAACAGATCCTTCAATCAATCGAGCGCGATGGCTTCTACGTGCGCGTCCCCGGAGGAAAACAATTCTACCTCTACATCACGCAAACCGTGGACGAACAGGACGCCAAGATCGGCGGTACGCTGACGGCATCGCTCCCTTCGCCTTCGCCGTCTCCGAGTTCTCAGCGTCCGTTCCTATCGCCAAGTTTTCTCGGTAGCAATCCGATGCCTGCCGACTCCACCACTTCAACTCCTCAACCCAGCTTCATTCCATGAAACAACTGCTCCTTATTCCAATCGTCTTCCTTTCCGCGTGTGCGTCGCATTCACCAAAGAGAAATACTAACGCGCTGCGCGCTTCCGCCGCTGGCCATCCGGTAGGCTCCACCGGATTGCGAACCGCGGAACAGCTGAAGGAGTACCGATTCGGCCGATACGTCGATCGACGCGACCCGCTGGTCATGCATGAGGCGCATCCGACTTATCGCGTCGAAAGTACAGCCCAATGGGATCTTCGGCCGCAAACTGCGCCGTCTATGTCACCGCGAAAGACAGTCACCGCGTCTAGCTCATCCACGAACGACGCCGTTGTTGCCGAAGTGAATAAACAGCGCGCAGCAACCCGCGCATTCACTGAGCAAACTGCCGCGCTCAACCAGCGGCTTGGAGAACTCAGCCAGGCGGTTGGGCAAACCGAGGAAATCGCAAAGCAGAACCTTTCTCTAAAAAATGACGTAGCGGATTTACGAGAACACCTCGACGCGCTCGACACGCAGCTGCGCGAAGGCAAACCGGCCGCAGCGTCGCCATCGCCTTCACCGGACGACAAATGGTGAAGCACTCAAACAAACTGTGAAAAACATAACACCAATCGACAACCAACCAGTCATCGTCAGCGTGCCGCCGACGACCGTCTCGCGATACTTGGAAGCGAGCGAGCAAGTCGAGCAGAGGCTCGGCGCATCGCCCGGTCCCGAGTTCCTCATGAGCTTGGCCGTTGAGCACGAGGACGCCTTCGAGCTCGTTGATCTCTTCTGCGGCGAGATCATCGACGCTCTTCGTCAACCTACCGCCGCTGCACCCTAATACATATATGAGCCTTAAAAGGACCGAGAAGAATACCAACGCCAACGGCGCTGCCGCAAGTGAACCCGCGAGCAATTCGCCGAAGTACCGCGACAATGTGGAAATCAACGCCAAAATCGATGCCTACATCCAAGCTAATCCGAAAGAATGGACTTACATCCAGGGTCTCCCCCGAGAACGCGTGGAGCGAATGCTTGTGTTGCAGAACGTCAACAAGATCGAGCGTCGTGAGCGAGTACGCACCAGCGTCCTCAAACAGCTCGAGTTAAATCCCGAGTTGAAGGAAGCCTACCGCAACCTCGTAAAGAATCTGCCGGCCGAACAACAAGAGAAGGCGATGGCCTCGATCGCGGCGCGGACGCTGCGTACCATCACGCCGCGCCAGCAGAGCAAGGGCGCGCAAGTTTAGACAACCGCTCTGCCGAACGCGAAGACTCCGGGCTTCCTCCGTGCGTGCGCCTCCACGCGCCCGGAGACTTCGCGGGCTTTGTTACAGAGTTCATGATGCCGCTGCTCGCAGCCGCATCAGTGCGCGACAAAGCGCTTCGGAGATATTAGGGTGCTCTCAACCGACAGCGCTCCACCCGGTGTTGTGTGCTGCTCCGCGAGGGGCAGACCATTCATCGGCAAGTCTGATGCCGGATGAATAGGCTGAATACTTCTGTATAATTCTCGTTAGATGAGTTCGCAGAATAGAAAACCGCAAATGAAAACCTCAAAGAACAAGATGATTAAAGTGATTCCTCTGGTAGCAGCCATTGCTCTCGCCGGGAGTGCAGTCAGTCTCACTCTGCTGAGTGCAGGAGCAACGATGCAGGAAGATCCTGTTCAGGTCGCCCCGAACTCCGCCCCGCGGTATTTCCCGATGCCATCGACGGGCGGGGAGGCGCTTCCTTTCTCAGAGGCAGTGCAGCTTGGCAATACGCTTTACGTTTCCGGCCAAGTCGGCATTTTACCCGGCACTTTGACTCTTGCTCCTGGAGGGTTCGCGGCGGAAGCGCCGCGCGCGATGGAGAATATGAAAGCGATCCTGGAACGTCACGGCAGTAGCCTGGAGCACGTGGTGAAGTGCACCGTGTTCCTGGCCGAGATAAAGGATTGGCCTGCCTTCAATGCGGTCTACCGCAAGTATTTTCAAACGCACTTGCCTGCGCGAAGTGCGCTCGGAGCGAATGGTCTGTCGTTTGGCGCTCGCGTGGAGATCGAGTGCATTGCTTTCGTCCCGCCGGCGAAGTAAAGCGAACGACGAATTCTCGCCCGGTAGTGAAGATTCTAGGCATCCTCGGCGCTTACATCAGGGGGGCAAAACGATCTAACCAGCCGAAGCACCCAACCCAAGAAGAATCGAGCCGAAGCGCTCACCTCAAAGGCTCACACCGACAACTATGTCGAGGCGAAGAAAAGTGTGGCTTCCGAGGGGAAACACTGTTTTCATCTACACCCAAGGAAGCTTGAATCGCTTCAGGAGCACGCCGATGAATCTCTCTCATTTCGTTCTGTTTTGTCTCACGGGCGCCGCCGCATTGACGAGCGCCGTGGCGGGGACCGACTCTCGCGTCCTCATGGAGGAGATGACCACGACCGAGGTGCGCGACGCCATCAGCTCAGGCAAGACCACCGTCCTGATTTTCAACGCCAGCACAGAGGAATCCGGACCGCACATGGCTTTGGGGAAGCACATTTTTCGTGCACGATATCTGGGAGAACGCATCGCGCGCGAACTCGGCAATGCACTCGTCGCCCCGGTGATGCCCTTCGCACCTACGGGTGAAGAGGCGAAGTTTCCCGGCACTGTCAATCTTTCACCGGAGACCTTCTCGCGGGTCAATGAAGAAGTCGCCGACAGTATGGCCAAGGCGGGCTTCAAGTACGTCATCCTTATGGGCGACCACAACGGCAACCAGGCGCCACTGAAGGCTCTCGCTCCCAAACTCGACGAGCGCTACCGCTCACAGGGTATCCGCGTGTTCTATTCCAGCGATGCCTACGCCAAATCCGATCAGGAGATCGAGAATTACCTCAAGGACCACGGCTTTCCGCCCAGCCGTCACGCTGGCGTGGCTGACACTTCCGCACTGTGGGCCGTCGGCGAACAGTACGTTCGGCGCGACAGGATTGCCATAGGCGACCCCATCGAGCGACCCTATCCGCCTGGACTCCGTCTCGGTCCCACGGGTGTGGAGGGGGACCCGCGTAGGAGTTCACCGGAGCTCGGCGCAATGTTCTTGGATTGGAAGGTCAAAGCTGGCGTGACGGAAATCCGCAAGCTGATCCAGGACGCGCAACCAGCCAAATAGCGCACGCCCTATAGATAATTTCTAGATCGCCGCCATTGAGCAGGAAAGGCTACTTACCCTGCTTGTGGTGCCTGAGTTTTCAGGATTTCGGAAGGAAACATGGCTGCAATCGCAAAAGCCGTCAGTGTTCACACGCGCCGTCGTTCGATTGCCGGGCTCTAACCGAACTGAGCTGTGTTATCCATTCTCGAACGAACGGCTCTTCGCCGCCAAAAATTGAAAAACGGTATCCCGAGCAAGATTATGGCAAACCCAGCCGAGATGCGTCCGGGTCGAGCCCACCACAGATTTACGGTCATGACTAAAGCCGCACCAGCAAAGACTAACGGAGTCCATGGGTACCCCCATGCACGGTACGGACGAGGAAGGCTAGGTTCTTTTATGCGCAATCGAATCAACGCGACTGCGGTCAACAGGAAGAAAAGCCAAACCGAGAAAATGCTCAATGAATACAGCTCTTCGAATGTGCCGGTCAGCACAAGCAGCGCCGTCACGCATCCCTGAAAAACCAGAGCGCCACTTGGCGTGTGGAACTCAGGTTGGATCCGCCCTGCAAAACGGAAGAACTGGCCTTCGCGAGCCATCGCATACGGGACCCTTGGCCCGCTCAAGAATCCAACATGCAGCGCTCCGAGTGCGGAAATCATCATTGCGATAGTGAGCCACCTGGCACCCCTCTGGCCCGCCACCAGCGCAACGGCATCGGATGCTACGTGTTGTGATTGTGCTACTTGAGAAAAGGTGAGGACGCGGAAATATGCCA
>CATPAT010000134.1 GCA_955652155.1 uncultured Chthoniobacterales bacterium
CCAACGCACACTGGCCCGCGCTCAGGATCCGAATCAATGCTTTCAGCGCGCTCCGATCGCCTTCCAAATTAACCGGAATGACGTTGAGCTTGGGTAAAAGCCACCCGAGCACCGGCACATTCATCAACGATTTTTTCGCCAGAAAGAAAATGGGGCGGTCGCAGGCATTGCCGGCCAGCGGCGGATCGAAGAAACTTTGGTGATTCATGGCCAGAATCACAGGGCCGGTCTGAATAACGCGTTCCCGATGGAAGATGCGGAACCCAAAAAACAACTGAGCGATTAACCGGCTGAGATGGTAACCGAGCCAGTAGTAGAAATTCACGATTTCAGATCAGTAGCGAAACCTTTGAGTCCTAAGCGCGCGACAATTTCATCAACCACCGCATCGATTGAAAGGTTTGAAGTGTCGACGACTTCCGCATCTTTCGCGACGATAAGGGGGGAAGCCGAGCGCGACGAATCGGCTTGATCGCGGCGCGCGATTTCATCGCGGTGCCCTTGCGCCGCGCGCCGCCGCGCTCGCACTTCCGGCGACGCGTCGATGTAAAATTTGTAGGGCGTAGCGGAGAAGACGACCGATCCGATGTCGCGACCTTCGACCACCAAGTCGCCCTTGCCCGCGTAATCGCGCATCCTCGCCACCAGAACATTGCGGACCTCCGGGACTGTGCTCACTCGTGAAACGTCGCTGTTCACGCGATCTTCGTGCAGATGGCCGGCTAAATCGACATTGTCGATCAAAAGGTGAAGTTCTCGGTCCCGCAACACTCCGCTCAACGACAAAGTAGCGATTAGTTCCGCAATCCGAGGTCTGTCTGACGGATCGATGCCGCTGTTAAGCACCGACCACGTCACGGCGCGATACATGGCGCCGGAATTGACGTAAACGAAGCCCAAACGACGCGCGAGTTGACGCGCCACGCTGCTCTTTCCCGAAGCAGCCGGCCCGTCGATGGCGATTACGCGATGTTGATCTTGTGCTTGCATTTCTGGCTCTCGCGCGACGAGCGGAGTTTTTCGCGGGACGCCCGCGGAAGCAAGCGCGTGATTATTCTTCCACCGGTGTCGCCGGCATGAGCGTGCCAATGACGGGCGTGCTGGTGCGAACTCGGCTTGGGCTTATGAACTCGTCCAAAGCTTTCTCGAAACCGGGATACGATTCGCGGATACATTCGACGTCCTGAATAATTGTTTCGCCGTCGGCAAAGAGTCCGGCGACGGCAAAGGCCATTGCGATTCGATGGTCGCCGAAGCTGGAGAGTCGCGCCCCCCGCAACGGCGCCGGTCCATGGATTTCGAGGCCGTCATTAAGCTCGATCACTTGAACACCCATTCCCCGCAAATTGTGCGAGATCGCCGCGATCCGATCACTCTCCTTAACGCGAAGCTCATGGGCGTGGCGAATGATGGTCGTGCCATTAGCCAGCGCGCCCGCAACTGCCAGTGCCGGCAATTCGTCAATCAGCTGCGGAATCTCTTTCCCGTGAATCACCGTGCCTTTGAGCGGCACACCAGTGACTTCGACTACACCGCGCGGTTCCAATTGATCGACGCCTTCAACCGCTTCGCGCACTTGCGCGCCCATTCGCACCAATACGCCGAGCAATGCCGTCCGGGTGTCATTCAATCCGATGTTGCGAACGAGCAAGTGACCGCCGGATTGGGCAGCGGCCGCGACCAACCAAAAGGCGGCCGAAGAAATGTCGCCTGGAATTGAAAAATCGCGCGACTCCGGGATCTGGTCGCCAAAAACGCTGATGGCGTCTTCGCTTTTCGCGGTGCGGATTAAAAAATAATTAAACATCAGCTCGGTGTGGTTGCGGCTGGCCGATGGCTCATCCACGGTCGTTTTGCCCTTAGCGAAAAGCCCGGCGAGAAGAATGGCGCTTTTGACCTGAGCGCTGGCCACGGGTGAACGATAATGAATTCCTCGCAACGATCCGCCGCGGATACGGAGAGGAGGTGTTTGCTCCGGACCTTCGGCGACAATATCCGTTCCCATTTTTCGGAGCGGCTCGATTATGCGGTCCATCGGGCGGCGGGTAAGGGAGGGATTGCCGACTAATCGCGTTTCAAAAGTTTGACCGGCAAGCAAACCGGCGAGCAGACGCATGGTTGTGCCGGAGCCGCCGCAATTGATCTCGTCTTTTGGCGGTGTCAGGACGCGTTTCTTCCCGTGAACAATGAGAATGTCCGGTTCGGGTTGTTCAATCTGAATTCCGAGCGCTCGCAATGCGCTGACGGTATGCATGCAGTCGTCGCTCGGGAGAAACCCGCGCAGGTTGCAAACGCCATTCGAAAGCGCAGCAACGATAGCGGCGCGGTGTGAGATACTTTTATCGCCCGGAACGGTGATCTCCGCTTCAATCCGAGGCGCTCGTTTTACGCGCAACTCCATAAATCAATTAAAAAAAGCGATGCTGCATTCAGTATTGGCATTCAGCATCGGCCGCAACTGCCGTTACGGAACAAGAAAGATTTTGTTGGTGAAAGGATCTTTTACTTCCGTGCCAGGCGGGAACCCACGGACATCGACCAGACCTTGATCGGCGGCGTACGGGCTTTTCACGAAGCCAGGTTTACCCGGGACAGGCGTTCCGTAAGGATAATCGCCCTTGGCCGGTTTTGAGGGCGCGGCGCCGGTGGGCGGTGGTGCTGGGGGCTGCGCGGCTGTTTCGGTGTTTTCCGGTGGGGCATTTGGATTAAAGGGCTGCTGCGTCGGTTGATTTTCTACACCGGTTTCAGCGGGATATCGCGCTGCGGTCCGCCGCGCGCCGGCCGGCGGAGTCTCCTCTCGGGTGCAGGCCGAAAGAAAGAACGCGATGAGCAGCGCCAGCGAGAGCCACAATTTCATAATTTTCTTGGACGAAGTCTACACTGGTTCTATTTCAATGCCAGTGGCCTCAGAATCGCAAATCATTTTAGAAAAGCCAAGACGGCGGCGATTTCCGAACTTCTTGCAGTAATGGAGGCTGGTCCAGAAATCCTGATAGTCGACGACGACGCGACCAGCCGGAAGTTACTGGCGCGGATGCTTTCTGCAGCCGGTTACGTTTGCCGCGAAATGGACGATGCGACCGACGCCCTAAACTTCGTCCATCAAAGGCAACCGGCCGCGCTGTTGCTCGATTTCAAAATGCCGGGAATCGACGGGGCGGAAGCGCTCAGGCGACTGCGGGCTGATCCGAATCCGGCAATTGCACACATCCCGGTGATCATGTTGACCGGACACGGCGAAAACGAGGTCACGTGTCTTAACGCCGGAGCAGACGACTTCGTGATCAAACCCATCAATGCCGAAGTGTTGCGCGCACGAATCGAGACGCAACTGCGGTTACATTCAATGCGCGTCCAGTTACAGCAGCAAAATCAGGAACTAGAAGCGTGGCGCCGTAATCTCGAGCGCGACCTAGCGGCGGCACGGTTGACCCAGCAAGCGCTGATCCCACAAAAGCCGCCCACGCTTCCGGGATGGGAAATCGCGGCCTGTTATCGTCCGGTGATCGAAGTTGGTGGAGACATTTATGGATGGCTCCCAATAAAAGGGGATCGTTGGTTGTTCTGGATCGCGGATGCCACGGGTCATGGGGCCTCAGCTGCTTTGATGACGACTCTCGCCAAACTTCTGTTTCATCACGGACACGAAGAGCACGAACGGCCTGGCAAAATCATGGAAGCAGTGAACAATGATCTGCGTGGAATTTTCGCCGGCCGCTCTTTCATGAGCGCGATGTGCGTGGCGCTGGATCCCAAAAGTGGACAGGCGAGCGTCGTCGGCGCCGGACATCCGCCGCTTCTTGTTACCCGATTTGGGCGTGGAACTGAAGCGATCGCCGCTTCCGCACCGCCTCTTGGATTGGTTGAGGAATCGAGTTTCATCGAAACAGCTCTGGAATTGAATCCGGGCGACGCGTTCACGCTTTACACCGACGGATTGTTTGGCGTAGCCAAGAATGGCCGGCCACGGTCGACGCCGACCCAACTTGCGGGAATGATTAATCCGTTTGCGGCAAGCGCGGACGCGCTGCTCGACCTGATGTTGAAAGCGGCAACGCCCGAGGCCAGCGAATCGCCGCCGGACGATGTCGCCGCGGTGGTCGTGCGTCGATCCAATTAGCAAGAAAAAAAATTTACCCCGAAAATTAGTGTTGCTCTGCCGCAAACGAAGCATTAATCAGCCTGTATGCCGAAAACCAAAACTCCTTCAAAACGCAAGCCCAATCCCGCCTTCATGAGGCCAGTCCAGCCCGACGACAAGCTCTCCGCTATCGTTGGTTCAAAACCGTTGCCGCGTTCCGAGCTCACCAAGAAGCTCTGGGACTACATCAAGAAAAACGGTTTACAGGACAAGACAAAGAGAACCCAAATCAACGCCGACGATGCGCTCCGGCCAGTTTTCAACGGCAAGAGCCAGGTCAGCATGTTCGAGATGACGAAGCTCGTCTCGGGTCACATTCGTTAGGCCGCGGATTGACTTTTGAGTCCCTGCCTACGAGCACGGGACTGGAATAAAGACTGAGCGGGCGAGCCCGTTGCGGAACGTGCTCGTGTTTGCGGCTACTTGCGCCGCAACCTGGATTGACCGATCTTTCGGTGTGAAAAAATTCATTACCGCGATCAGATTGCCGATATTTTTTCTGGCGATCGTGACCGCGGTCGTGATCGCTGCCCATCGCAATGAAGCGAAGACTGCAGCTCAGAAGGAAACACCACCGACACAGTTAGCGCTCGCGCCGAACTCACCGATCGGGACGTGGACGACTGATTACAAAAGGGCTCAGGAAGAAGCGAAATCGAGCCACAAGTTGTTGCTGCTCGATTTTACGGGATCGGACTGGTGCGGTTTTTGTATTCAGCTCGACAAAGCCATTCTCCAGCAGCCGCAGTTTAAAGATTACGCCAGCAAAAACCTCGTTTTGATGGAAGTTGATTTTCCGCGGCGCAAAGCCCAAACCGCTGAGACGAAAAAACAAAACATGGAATTGGCGCGGCGATATCAGATTGAAGGTTTCCCCACGCTTGTGGTGTTGAATGGTGAAGGCAAAACCGTCTGGCGCTATGATGGTTTGTACCAGGGTGGCCTCGCGGCCTTCCTTGCCGAATTAGACAAAGCCCGCAAAGGCTGAAGCGTGGCCGCCTAATTGTCGATTTTCGCGCCGCGAAGCGCTTAAGCTTTGCCCGGTTCGAAGGCGCGCTGGAGAACGTTCGCCAACTCGTGACGAGTGAAAGGTTTCGGCAGAGCCGCCCGAAACCCATACGTCAGGAATTCGGCCAAGGCTGCGTCGTCCGAATAACCGCTGCATATGATCGCCGTAACATTTGGGTCGAGATCGCGTAGACGCTCCATCGTAGCTACGCCGCCCATTCCGCCGCGGATGGTTGCGTCCAAAATGACCGCCTGAAAAGTTTCGCCAGTCCGCAGCGCGAGTTCGTACTTTTTCAACGCTTCCGCGCCGTCGGGCACGGTCGTCACTTTGTAGCCAAGGGTGCCGAGCAGCTCCGAAGTCAGATCGCGAATGGCAGCTTCATCATCCATCACCAAAACGCGCTGATGATTGAAACTGAAAATTTCATTTGCCAGGGTCGGCTCAGGAACTGGTGGCTCGGAGTCGGTGGCTGGCAGATAAAAAGTAAATGTCGATCCATCGGCCGAAGTGCGTTCAAGATGGAGCAGGCCGCCGTGTTTTTTCACCACGGAGTAGCTGATCGACAAGCCCAGGCCCGTTCCAGTCGACTTGGTTGTAAAATAAGGATCGAAGATTTTGGTCAACAGTTTCTTCTGGATGCCGCCGCCATTATCTGCGACCTGCACTTTGACATAACGGCCGGGTCGAATCGGAAGACCAGAATTGGCGTCAATTTCAAGATTGCGGGCCGAAACCCGAACAATCCCGCCGTGCGGCATGGCCTCTCGTGCGTTGATTACTAGCGCATTGATCACTTGCTCGATCTGGGCCGGATCGACCGCAGACCTCCAAAGGTCGGCCTGAATATCCAAATCCGACCGCAGGTTCGATCCGTGAAGTGAGAACTCGGCCGCTTGGGCCACGAGATCAGATATTGAAACGACCCGTTTCAGCGGCGTGCCACCTTTTGAGAAGGTGAGCAATTGATTCGAAAGTTGAGCGGCGTGTTGCGCGGCCTCGCCGGCGCGCGACAAGAACGAGAGCAGATTTGCCGGACTCTCCGGAGCTTCGATTTGGGCCAGGCCGATATTTCCGGAAATAACGGTCAGGAGGTTGTTAAGATCGTGGGCGATTCCTCCCGCCAGCGTCCCGAGCGATTCCAGCTTGCCGGTGGTCAACCGCTCTTCTTCGACCCGCTTTCGATCGGTCACGTCTCGTAGGAAAACAGAAACACCGCCTCCGCTCGGATAGGCCAAAAGTTCAAACCAGACTTTGCCGCTTGCATCGCTTGCTTCGAATTCGATCGCTACTTGTTCGGACATCGCGCGCCGATAATTCTTTTCGAACGCATCGCGGGTAAACTCTGGCAGCTCGACCCAAAAATCCTTGCCGATCAGGTCTTCGCGGTGCCGATCGAGCAGTTTTTCCGCTCGGCGATTAACGAAGGTAAATTTCCAGTCCCGGTCGACTGCGAAGAATCCGTCACTCGTTTTTTCCAGGATGTCGGTCATTTTTCCGACTGCTTCCTGCAATTCCGCCCGCGCTTGGTTGCGTTCAGCCAGCGCACGAATGCGCCTCTCAGCTACCGAGAGCCGGACATTCAATCGCGCCGGGTCGAGCGGTTTGATCAAATAATCGTTGGCCCCGGCTGCCAGCGCCTGTTCCAAGTCCTGCGCGTCGTCACGCGCCGTGACCAGAAGAATGAATAATTCCTCGCCGTTGGGCGCAGCTCGCAATTCCTGACACAATTCCACTCCGCTTTTGCCGGGCAACATCCAATCCAAAATCAAAAACGAGAAAGGTTGTTTTCTTAGCTCAAGTTCCGCTTCTTCGGCGCTGTCGAATGCGACCACCTCGTGGCCGCGTCGTTCGATCAACCGCTGCAAAGTCCTGCGACTCTCCGGATGATCCTCAACAAGCAGTATTCTCATTTCTGGAAATATGAAATCTTCCCCAAAATCCCTCCGCCAAGTCATGCGCGAGCACGCCCGGTGACCCAATAATGGCGAGCAGGATGGCTGCCACGGGATGCCGCTAGTCCGCGAAAAAAGGAATAAGATTTTTCCTTAGACAACGATCGACATCGTCACGCAATCGAGCGGCAGCGCCTTGCGTTACATTCGGCCTCTGCTAGATACAGCGAAAGTTTGGCGGAGCCGTAAAAATTCATGCTCTTCTTTCGTTTTCTCTTTTTTTCGCTTGTTACTTCGCTCGGAGTCGTCGCCGTTCGGGGTGACGCGGTTGCGCCGCAAACCGGCGAAAAGCCAAAGCCGGCAGCCACGGCCGAGCCCGGGATCACTTTCGATTGGGTCCACGTCGACGGACCTTACGTCGCGATGACGTTCGATGACGGCCCGAGCGCAAAATTGACGCCCAAGCTACTCGATTTGCTCGCCGCCCATCATATAGAAGCCACATTTTTCCTGATCGGCCAAAACGTTGCCGAAAATCCCGATATCGCGGCGCGGGAGGTACGCGAAGGACATGAAATCGCGAACCATAGCTGGTCGCATCCCAACCTCGCTAAGATGTCGGACGGCGGAGTGCGTGATCAGCTGCACAAAACGGAGGACGCGATTCGAAGCGCAAGTGGTAATCGTCCAACTTTATTGCGTCCACCTTATGGTTCGATCACAGCCCGGCAAAAAAAATGGATCAACCAGGAGTTTGGTTACAAAATTGTGCTTTGGGATGTCGACCCATTGGACTGGAGAAGGCCAGGAGCGAAGGTCGTTTGCAATCGCATCATCAAAATGGCTCGCGCCGGCTCGATTATTCTGGCGCACGACATTCATCCCGGCACGATCGAGGCGATGCCGTGCGTGCTGAACCAGCTCGAGGCCAAGGGCTTCAAATTCGTGACCGTTTCTGAATTGATCGCGATGCAAACGCCACTGCCGCCGAAACCTTCGCCATCTCCTAAATCGATCCCGCCAAAATCGACATCTCCTTCCCCCACTCCGCACGACTGATTTTTGTTTTGCCGGCATGATCGCCGACCGATATTTGCAGCTCAAGGGCGGACTCGAAAGCGCTCTCGCTGGATTAATTAAGCTCGGCTCGGAACTGCAGCGGCCTCCTGAAGAGATAGATACTTTGCAGGCGCTGCTGCGCGATATCAGCGATCCGTTGCTTTTTGTCGTGGTCGGTGAAGTGAAATCTGGAAAGTCTTCGCTCTTGAATGCTCTCTTCGGCAATGAATTTGCCAAGGTAGATGTTCTGCCGGCGACCGACCGCGTTTACATTTTTCGCTACGGGCCGCAAGAAAAATCGACCGAGGTTTCACCGAAACTGACTGAGCGCCATCTGCCGATTCCGTTCCTGCGCGATTTCAACGTCGTCGATACGCCCGGGACCAACACGATGGTGAAAGAGCATCAAATGGTGGCGGAAGATTTTATGCCACGCGCTGACGTCGTCCTTTTCGTCTTCTCTGTGGCCAACCCGTGGACGCAATCCAACTGGGAATTTTTGGATTTCCTGCAAAAAACCTGGCTCAAGAACGTGATCTTTGTGCTCCAGCAAATCGATTTGCGCGAGCCGACTGAAATCGACGTGATCCATCGACATCTTCAGGACACCGCGATGCGGCGGTTGGGATTTGTCCCACCGATTTTTTCCGTGTCCGCGCGCAAAGCGCTCTTGGCCCGGACGAGTGGCCTGGATAAGGAACGGCTTTGGGAAGAAAGCGGTTTCGCGCCCCTCGACGAGCAGATCAGCTTCATTGTGACCGAATCGAGCGCGCGGATGTTGAAGCTGCGCTCAACTTTTCAGGCAACGCGCGTTGCCCTGGAAGGATTGAATCGAGAGGTCCGCGGATTTCTCGACAAAATTGGAGCAGATGTTGCGGTGCTCGAGCGTCTGGACGCGCTATTGCAGACCCGCCGCGAACAAATGCTCCGCCAGGTCACGGCTCTTGCGCGTGAGGTGGAGAGCATCTACGAAGAAACAACAAAAGAGAGAACGATGCTGCTTCGCCAGGAATTAACTTGGTGGCGCGGATTTCAACTAGTTTGGCGCCGAACCGGCGACCATCCGGATTTGCACGCGAAGATCGAGGCCAAGCTTCGACAATTGTTGCAATCGCAAATGCAACCGGCAGTCAGCAAATTGGAGATAGATTTGCGCGGGCTCTGGCCGCAGATGCAAGACCTCCTCGAAAATCAATTATCGCCCGACTTACAAAAGGAGGCCCGCCAAAGCGTACCGGATTTCGCCGGTCAACGACGTGAACTCTCGGAATCAATTCAAGGGGCCCTTGTCGACATTCTAGCCGGAAAAACGCTTCAGGAACAAGTGGCCCGGTCTTATTCACAAACGGCGCTTTGGTTGCGCGTTGTTGTCGCAATAATCGCGATTGCAGGAGCGGTCGCATTTTTCGCCCGAGCGCGGAGCGCAACGGCGGCCATGGGAGCGCTTATGGTTGCGGGAATCGGCGTTGTGATTGCCGTTTTTTTAGCCTTCATCCCTCGTCGAAAAGTCCTGCGAGATTATGAACGACAATTCTCTCCAAAACGCACCGAGTTTTCCCAAACGCTCGAGAAACAGTTTGCAAAAGCGATTGATGCCTTTTGCGCGGAAATGGCCAAGAAGTTCCGCAAGTTAAGCGAAATTTGCCAAACCCGGCGCCGGCGCTACGAACCGTGGTCGCAACGAGCAGAAGAACTACAAGCAAAGCTTACCGAATTGAGGCCGCGGCTCGGTTGAAAAATCCGCGCGCGGAATGGTGCCATTATTTCTTGGCGTTGCCGGAACTGCCGCCTTGCTGCACCAAACGCTGTTCGGCCTGGCGACGCGCAATCACGAAATGATTGTTCTCGCCATAGCTGCGCCATGGTCCGGGCGGCACGTCCTGAGTGTTCACGAACTGCCAATCGGTAACGTCAGTTGGTTGCAGTCCAAGGTAATCGCGCACCGCGGGTGAAACGTCCAAGCCGGCGCCGTGATTCAGGTTCGGCTTCGGACGTTCATTGCCAAAGACATATTGAAAGTGATCGGTCCGAAATGGGCCGCAATCTTCCCATTGCGCGTAACAGGTGCGATTGCCTTTGCGAACTGCGATCCAGCGATGCCAGCAAACCGATTGTCCCTGCCCCATGTAGGCCTGTTTGAACCATGGAATCACCAGCGGCGCTTCCGGCTTAAATTGGCCATGGGTCACGTCGTTATAAGGTAAGGCGCAATAAAATGGATTCTGCCGCGGAACGAACGAGACCGGAATGTAGTTACGCCGCTCTGATTTCTCGGGATTATCAAAACCGCCGTAATTCCCCTGCCAATTCAAATCCCATGAGCTCCGAAAATTCGGCACCGGATTGTTTCCGCCCGCCTGTTCTCCGACCCAGAACACCGTGGTCACGATGTTTGTTTTCCATGCGAAACGCTGGATCGCCGGCCGAGAACTGGTCGGTACAAACACTTGGGGCTCGACCTTGAGCAGAGCTTGCTCGCGAAGTTTCATCGCATACTTCGCAAAATCGGCCGCCGTCGCGTAAGGCGAGCTCGATTGCTCCTCCGCCCGGAGCACACCTATGGCTCCGGTCAGGATTAAAAGGGCAATGGTTCTTCTCATGGCCAAACGGTGGCCTGTTTCTATCCGATTTTCGCGCCTCGCGCAAGGCCTTTTCATTATGGAAAAACCAGCGCCGGTGACGGTTACAACCCCTAAAGCACTATCTGTTCCAGCTATATCCGGCTCACGAGCGTATTCCGGACGTATTCTCGATCGTTTTTTTCGGGATAGTCCAGCGTGTAATGCAAACCGCGGCTTTCTTTACGGCTCAATGCCGAATCGACAATCACTGCCGCCACCGTGGCCAGATTGCGCAGTTCTAAAAGGTCCACCGATACTCTGAAGTTCCAATAAAATTCCCGGATCTCACGCTGCAGATTGCGCAGGCGCGCGCTCGCCCGCTGCAATCGCTTGTCGGTGCGCACGATTCCCACATAATCCCACATCAACCGACGGATTTCGTCCCAGTTATGATAAATCACGACCAGTTCATCGACATCTTGCACGTCGCCCGATTGCCATTCTGGTAACCAAACCGGCGGCATTGAGCGCGATGGACGTCGCTCCCGCAGCATCGCTTCGCACGCGCGATGTGCGACCACCAAACCTTCCAGCAGCGAGTTGCTCGCCAGACGATTCGCGCCGTGCAATCCGGTGCAACCAACTTCGCCAATTGCGTATAAGCCGGGCAGACTGGTCGCGCCGTTGACGTCAGTGTTGATTCCGCCGCATTGATAATGCGCGGCCGGCACGACCGGAATCGGCTGCTTCGTCATGTCGATCCCAAAACGCAAACAGGTCTCGTAAATATTTGGGAACCGATTGCGCAAGAATTCCACCGGTTTGTCGGTGATATCAAGAAAAACGCATTGCGCCCCGGAGCGTTTGATCTCGGCGTCAATCGCTCGTGCCACAATATCCCGCGGCGCGAGCGAACCGCGTCGATCGTAGCGTTTCATGAAATCTTCGCCGCGATTGTTCCGCAAAATGCCGCCTTCGCCCCGCACTGCTTCCGAAATCAAAAACGATTTCGCTTTGGGATGAAACAGACAGGTCGGGTGAAACTGAACGAATTCCATGTTCGCGATCGCCACGCCCGCGCGCCAGGCCATTGCCACGCCATCTCCGGTCGCGATGTCAGGATTGGTTGTGTAGAGATAAACTTTGCCACAACCACCAGTCGCAAGGACGATCCGATCCGAGCGGATCGTTTCCACTTCACCGCTCTTTTCATCGAGAATGTAAATTCCGAGGCAACGATCTTCCGCCGCAAAGCCAAGTTTCGCGGCGGTGATTAGATCGACCGCCATGTGATTTTCGAGAAGATCCACATGCGATTGGCGCTCGAGCTCGCGCAGTAATGCGTTCTCGATTTCCTTGCCGGTCACGTCCCGAACGTGAAGGACGCGTCGCTTTGAGTGTCCGCCTTCGCGACCAAGATCGAATTCGCGATGGCCGGAAACCTCGCGTTCATCGAATTGCATACCGAGCTCGACCAAATCCTGAATTCGCGCCGGAGCTTCGGTCACAATCGTGCGGACCACATTCTCGTCACATAATCCCGCGCCGGCTTCGAGGGTGTCGCGCACGTGAAGTTCAAAAGAGTCCTCGTCGCTCGTCACACAAGCGATTCCCCCCTGCGCCCAAGCCGTGTTCGTGTCCGGCCCCTTGCGCTTGGTGATTACCGCCACCGAACCGTGCTTCGCTGCCTTGAGCGCAAAGCTAAGCCCCGCGATGCCGCTGCCGATGACAACGAAATCGTATTACTTCATCCAAATACAATCATTTCAATAAAACGGGTTTTCCCAAAGAAAACCGCGAGCGCGAGAAGCGAGTTCGGCCCAGGCAATTCGATCGTTCGCAAAGTGTCTGCGTCGACAAGATCGACATAATCGATTCGCGCCAGCGGCGCTTCACTGATTATCTTTCGCGTAAGATCGACAATGTCTTGCGCAGATTTTTTGCCGGAATCTTTCGCGACCAGCAATGCTTTGCGCAAAACCGCCGCCTGCTTCCGCTCGTCGGCGTTCAAATACACATTGCGCGAACTGCACGCCAATCCATCTGCTTCGCGCACCGTGGGCACCGCGACGATGTCGATCTTGTAATTCAAATCGCGCACCATTCGTCGAATGATGGCCAGCTGTTGAAAATCTTTTTCGCCAAACACGGCCGCGTCAGGTTGCAAGATGTTGAACAGTTTCGCCACCACTGTGCAAACGCCGCGGAAATGTCCCGGCCGCGATTTGCCTTCGAGCACGTTCGACAGCGAATTTTCCTCCACAAACACGGATCGATTTTCCGGATACATCTCGATCGCGCTTGGTCGGAACAAAAGGTCGACATCCAACTTTCGGCAAAATTCTTCATCTTCTTGTTCCGGTCGCGGATAACGTTCGTAATCGCTTCCCGGCTCGAATTGGAGCGGATTTACAAAAATGCTGACGACCACTTCGCCATTTTCGCCCGCCTGGCGGCGCGCAATTCGAATTAACTCTCCATGCGCCCTATGCAACGCCCCCATCGTCGGCACCAGGACACGCGGCCCTTTTTCCGCCCGACTCTGCGCTTGGGCGATCGTGGTTACAATCTTCATCGTGCTTCCAACCAGATCGCTTGGCGCGCGAACGGAAAAGTTTTGTGACCGAAATTTGTCCAGCCCGCGCGCTGCGCCAATTGATTCATTTCGGAGAAGGAAAACGCGCGCGCGATGGAGAGCCGAGCATCGTGTTTGGTCATTGGCTCACGAAACACAGTCGTAGTGAGAAGATGGACGCCGATTGTGGCCATCCAACTGCGGCGCAGATCAGAAACGAGCACTAATTTGTGCGACAGCTCTCGGCAACTTTGGAGCACGCGGACCGCGTCGTCGTCACTAAAATGATGAAGCGCCAGGGTGCAGAAAACGACGTCATATCGCTCCGCTGGTCTCCATTCCAGGATGTTTCCTTCGACGAAACTGATTTCCGGATAAGGAACGCTCAGTTTTTGCGCGATCTCGAGAGTCGCGGATTGTCGATCCAACGCATCGATTCGCAGTTCCGCCCCAATCTTGCGCCCGCACTCTGCGATCAACCGCGGAATATCGCCCGAGCCGGTGGCAAGATCGACAATTCGCAAGCGCGAGCCCGGCTTGATCCAGTGGCTGAGAAACATCGAAATCAAAGCGTAACTCCCAAACCAGCGATTGAGCTGCCGGATATTTTCAAGATCCCGCTCCAATTCGGGGGAAACCGGCTGCGGACGGTCCATCAGCTCAAGCTCGACTGGATTAAATTGCCGCTCCATTGACGAACTGTAGCGGCGGTCTAGGACCGTCGCATTATTTGTCCGACGCCCCAGAGCGCCGCTACGAAGAAAGGAATTTTCGCCAGGATTCCGGCAGGTCTGCTGCTTCGACTTCGCTGGCGATGCGGCCTTCAAAGTCCGGCTGAAAAGTTGTGCTCGTTCCGTAAACCATGATTACATCTTCCGAACCTTCGGCCCGAATCGCATGCGCGACGCCCGGAGGAATCACGACTCCGACGTTATTGCGGCTGCGATGATTGTCGCCATCGGCGAAAAAACGCATGCTCCGCGCGGGGAGACCAGCGCGGACGTCCCGCAAAAAGATTTCAGCGCGCCCCTGCAGAAAAAACATAATGTCCCATTGTTCGCGATCGTACGGGCGCAGTGAATAGTTCTGCGGTTGATTGATAAACAAACGTCGCAACCATTTGTCCGCGGTCATCTCCGCTGGAATGCAGGGTGGATGAATGTGAAATCCTTTTGCGCTGTTCGCGAACATTCGCGCGGCCGACCATTGCCTCGGCCATAGCTTGATCTTGCCCAGCACTCCCTGCGCTTCACGCGCCAACTCGCCAAAGCTGCCACGATGGCGTTGTGGATGAATTTCTCGGGGAAAAATTTCAACCCCGGGGATCCAAACTTTCTTCAGCTCCGCTTTGCCGCGACCTGCACTCAGTTCAGCGGCATCGACGCCAGATGCGGCTATTCGTTGAGCAACACTGCCGCTTTTGTAATCGCGGGGAGAGAGCGCTTTTCTTGTCCGTTCGTTGAGCCCAAGCCACAAATCTTTTTTCATGTTATTTCGAGGAGCCGCTTACATGCCTAACGAAGCTCCGCGCGAATCGCCACATTATATTCATTGCAGCCGTGCGCAGGCAAATTTACGCTGGACGCCTTCGGCGAGCGCCCTGGCCGAGATCGATGCCCGAGTACTTCGTCTATCTTATCTATCGCGCAGGCTTTGCCCTGATTGGTCTTTTGCCCTTACGCGTCTCCTTTGCGCTTGGAAACGGACTCGGCTTCTGTGCCTGGCTTGTTCTCGGGAAATATCGGCGCCTGGGATTTCGTAACATCGAGATCGCATTCAGCCGGGAAAAATCATCGCAAGAAATGCGGCACCTCGTGCGTCGCCATTTTCAACGACTGGGCGCAAATCTTCTTTCCGGATTGAAACTCGCGTCGATGCCGCTGGAGAAGGCGCGGGCGAACGTTCGCATCGAAAATGCCGATGCCGCCCATCGCGAGCTGCGCAGCGGTCGGCCGATCGTGTTTATTTTGAGCCACATCGGAAACTGGGAATTGCAGGCGCAAATGTTTCCCGCCGTGATCGGCTACGTCCGAAATAGCACAATTTATCAGCCGCTAAAAAATCGTTACATCGACAAACACGTTCGCAGCTTGCGCGGCCGCGCCGGCGTCGAGTTGTTCGATCGCAACGAAGGTTTTCAGAAAGCGATTGAACTGCTGCGGGGCGGCGGCGCAATCGGAATCCTGGCCGATCAGCATGCGGGCGATCAAGGCCTGTGGGTACCGTTTTTCGGCAAACTCGCCTCGACCACATCGTTGCCGGCGCTGTTAGCTAAACGCACCGGCGCGGCCGTTCTGGGCACTGCCATTTACTCCGAATCGCCCGGGCGCTGGCGGATGTCGTTCACTGATCGAATCGACGCTCCTGGCGATTCAGTCGAAGCGCTCACCGCCAAAGCCAACGACCTGATCGCGGCCCAGACCCGGCGCGCTCCGGAGGACGGGTTCTGGTTGCACAATCGCTGGAAAACGCCGCGCCCAAATTTTCTTCTCGCGCGTTATAAGCGAGGCGTTTACGTCCCGAAAAATTTACCGCTGCAACCGTTCCGGATCCTCATTCGCAGCAGCAACTGGCTGGGTGACGCAGTCATGAGCGTGCCGGCAGTGCGCGCAATCAAGAAAGGCCGACCCGATGCGCACGTCACGATCCTCGCGCCAGAGAAAATTGCGCCGATCTGGAAACTAGTCTCAGAAGTCGACGAGATTTTGTCGCTGCCGAACAAATCGCTCGTCAGCGCAATTCGGCTGATTGGACGACAAGAGAGCTTCGATGTCGCGATCTTATTTCCCAATTCATTGCGCGTGGCGCTCGAGGTTTGGCGAGCTCCGAGAAAAGTCGGCTATCGCGGACATGCTCGCGGCTGGCTCCTAAGTCAAATCGTCCGCGAACCGCGCCGGCCGGGCCCGCCCGAACATCACGCGACGCGCTTTCTGAGAATCGCGGATGATTGCGGTGCGGACGTCGATCTAGTGCGCGATGCGAAGCAGGTGCTGTCGGAAACATCGCACATCCAAGATCAGAAATTGCTCGGACTTTGCCCCGGCGCCGAATATGGACCGGCCAAGCGCTGGTTACGGGAGCGTTTTGCCGAGGCGGCAGTCGCGGTTTCGGCACAATCCAAGGTCAAATGGATCTTGCTCGGAGTTAACAATGATGAATCGATCGGCGAGACGATCGCCAGCGCTCTCGGCGAAAACTGTGTAAATCGAATCGGTCAAACAACTCTCGATCAATTGATCGAGGAATTGCGGCGCTGCCGCCTACTTTTGACAAACGACACCGGAACGATGCATCTCGCTGCGCTGCTCGGCGTGCCGGTTGTGGCGGTCTTCGGTTCAACCGAACCGGCGCTGACGCGGCCTCTCGGTAACGGCCACATCATTCTTCGGCATCACGTTGAATGCAGCCCGTGTTTTTTGCGCGAATGTCCGATTGACTTCCGTTGCATGAAAGCCGTCAGCGTGCAGGAAGTCGTGGATGCGGTGAGGTCGATCCTACGATGAATTCTGAACAACCGCGCATCCGCACTGAAGTGCAGGTAATGTTCTTCGATACTGATTGTGGCGGCGTCGTCTCCAATATCGCATACCTCCGTTTCATCGAGATCGCACGGACGCTGCTGGCAGAAAAGCTTGGACTTCCGCTCGCCGAAATGGCGAAGACGCAAAGATATCCGGTGGTCGTCCGGACCGAAATCGATTACCGCCGCGCCGCACAGTTGGGTGACAGATTAGTAATCGATGGTTGGCTTGATCAATTACAACGCGCGCGATTCTGGTGCGCCTTCCGAATCATACGAGCGGCGGATGACGCGTTGATCGCCGAATGCCGGCAAACGTTGGCCCTAATTGAAATGCCGGCTGCGAAACTTTTACTGTTGCCGGCCGATTGGGAAAAATATCGCTCCCGTGCGAATTCAGCCTAACGATTAGCGCGATGACCGCCGGGGCCCGCACTTTCAGCATTGAGGACGCGCTGCTTGATCCGCCGGCATTGCCTCCGCCTCCGTTGCGCCATGCGCTTTTTGTCTCGCTGATCGCGCTCGCGGCGCTGCTTCATCTGACCACCCTTGGGTGGGGCGATCTCTATAACCACACCGAGGGCCAATATGCCGGCGCGGCGCGCGAAATGATTCAAACGCATCAGTGGCTATGGCCAACGAACGACGGCTTGCCGCGGCTGCCGAAACCGCCGCTGCTTTACTGGCTCATCATCGGCTCTTTTAAAATTTTCGGGATCAATTCCGCCGCCGCGCGTCTGCCAATCGCGTTGGCGGCGATGGCAGCCGTGGCGTTCACATTTTTGATCGGTGAAAAATTGGGAGATTACTGGCGCGGATTTTTTGCAGGCCTGATTTATCTTTGCAGCTGCGGCACAGCGCTGCTCGGGCGGGTCGTCATGCCCGAACCAGTGTTCAGCGCCTTTATCGCCGGCGCGATTTTTTGCGGCGTATCCGGCTATCAACGGCGACGCGGACGGAATCTTTGGTTCCTCGGTTTCTGGATTTGCTGCGTGCTGGCCTGCCTAACGAAAAGTTTGCTTGGCTTAATTTACCCGCTCACAATTTTTATTTTCCTCGGATTGTTTTACCGCGAAGCGCGTTTGCGTTTCCGTCGACTCCTCCATTGGGGGTATATCTCGATCTTCCTGGTGCTATTTGTACCCTGGTATATCGCGACCCAACTGCGTTTCCCCGGTTTTTTGCAGCAATTGTTGCGGATCGAGTGGTTGGGACACCTACGTTCGTTTTCCAACGTTCCGGGCAGCGACAACGGCGTCCCGCCGCTTCAATTTGTTTGGATGCATCTGGTCTGGTGGTTCC
>CATPAT010000135.1 GCA_955652155.1 uncultured Chthoniobacterales bacterium
TCAAATCATGCGAAGAGGAAGATTTCACAAATCCGTCGCCGACGTCGCCCAGCGCTACAGCGAATCCGTCTCCTTCGACTACCGGCTTTGTCGGCACGATATTGCTGGCTCGATTGCCCATGTCGCGGCGCTGGCGAAAGCCGGGATTGTCTCCGCGGCCGAACAGAAAAAAATCGAAATCGGACTGCGCGCGATCGAAAAGGAAATTGAGTCTGGAAAATTTCGGTGGGACGAATCGCTGGAGGACGTGCACATGAATATCGAGCGCGCGCTGACCAAGAAAATCGGTGAGGCGGGCGCGAAGCTGCACACCGCACGGAGCCGGAACGACCAGATCGCGCTCGATCTGCGGCTTTATGTCAAAGAGCAAATCGAGCGGGCATCGGCGTTGCTCAAGAAATTGCAAGCGGCGTTTCTCGATCTCGCCGAGAAACATGTCGATGTTGTTATGCCCGGATATACCCATTTGCAGCGCGCCCAACCGATTTTATTCGCGCATTACTTGTTAGGCCAAATCGAAGCGTTCGCGCGAGATACCGAACGTCTGCGCGATTGTCTGCAACGAACGGACGTTCTTCCGCTCGGCTCCGGCGCGCTCGCCGGCTCCACCATCGTCCTTGATCGCAAATTGATTGCCCGCGAACTCGGGTTTGGTCGGATAGGCCAAAACAGTCTCGATGCGGTCAGCGATCGCGACTTTATCTGCGAATTCCTCTTCTGCCTCGCGATGATTGGAATGCATCTCTCCCGTGTCAGCGAAGATTTGATCATCTGGAGCACGAGCGAATTTGGTTTCGTCGAGTTCAGTGAAGAGTTTTCGACCGGCTCGAGTTTGATGCCGCAGAAAAAGAATCCGGACATGGCCGAGCTGGCGCGCGCGAAGACTGGACGGCTTTACGGAAACCTGATGTCGATCTTGACGACGTTGAAGGGACTGCCTTCGTCCTACAACCGCGATCTCCAGGAAGACAAAGAAGCGCTCTTTGATTCGGTCGATACCATCTCCGCTGCGCTCGAACTATTCCCGGCAATGTTGCCCGAATTGAAAATTAACCGCGAGCGAATGGAAGCAGCCGCAAATGACCCGAATCTCCTCGCGACCGATCTTGCCGAATATCTGGTTAAGAAAGGAATGCCTTTTCGCGAAGCGCACGAAATCGTCGGCACGCTCGTGGCCACTGCAGCCGCTCAGGGAACAAAGCTTAACGCGATCGCGCTGGCGGATCTAAAAAAGCTCTCGCCCCAGTTCGATGTCGATGTCGTGGGTGTTTTCGATGTCCGCCGTTCGCTCGTTGCGCGTCGCGCCAATGGCGCGCCTTCGCCGGACAATGTCAAAGCGCAGATCAAGGCCTGGCGCGAGCGTCTCCGCTAGTTTGCCGCTGAGGAAAGCGGCCGCTACAGTCCGGACGTGAAACGGAGCAAACTGGTACAGGATAACGATGGTTGGCAGACAATTTCAAGCGAGCACCATTTCACAAATTCGCATCTCGATGTCGTGACCGAGCAGGTGCGAACGCCTTCGAGCTCACAAGCGCGGACTTGGACGACCATCCGACGCAAAGCGGCCGTGGTGATCGCGCCGATGACGAGTGACGGAAAGTTTCTGCTCATCAAGGAAGAGAGGATTCCGATTCGGGCAGCGATTTGGTCAATGCCAGCTGGCCAGATCGACGATGAGGTCGAGCCTAGTGAGAAGGAAATTGAAGCTGTTGCTTTGCGCGAATTACACGAAGAAACGGGTTATGACCTGGCGCCCGGCGGCGAACTGATTCCGCTTGGTTATTTTTTCACTTCGGCTGGTCTTACCAACGAGCATTGCTATTTTTTCCTGGCCAGGCCGGTTCAACCCGCCGATGTGCACAGGCGTGAGGAAGGCGAGGCGATTCTCGAATGTCGAGCGGTTACCGCTTCTGAATTGGGCCGGATGATCGCGCAGAATGAGATTCGGGATTCCAACACGCTTGGAATTTGCGCGCGTCTTGCCGCAGGCGGTTTCATTTCGTTGGGGCCTCGCTGATTGAGCCATGGCTTTACGCGACATCTTCAAGTTTCGCGAATTGCCGGAAAGCGAAACGTCCAAACCATTCCTCGAGCATCTGGAAGACCTGCGCTGGACGGTCGTGAAAATGGCGATGACTCTCGTCCTGGCGATGATCGTTTGTTTCGCCTTTCGTTCGATCCTCGTGCGAGTGATGCAGGCGCCGCTCCACAATCTCGACCCAGAAGTGGGCGCGCTCAAGGCGCTGGGCATTACCGACTCGTTCGTGATTTCGTTTCATCTCGCGTTTTACGCCGGCATCGTTGTTTCATTTCCGTTGCTGCTTTATTTCCTTGCGGGATTTGTTCTTCCCGCGCTGACCGCAGTCGAGAAACGTTTTTTGCTTCCCGCCATCGTCGGTAGCTTTGGACTTTTTCTGCTTGGGGTTTTGGTCTGCTATTTTTGGTTGCTTCCGAAAACGATCCTTTTCTTCTTCCACGACACCCAATCGCTCGGATGGGCGCCAACCTGGACTGTCCAGCAATATTATTCATTCGTAACGAAATTCGTACTCGGTTTCGGAATGGCTTTTGAATTGCCGGTTGTGGTCCTCGCTTTGGTTTACTTCGGTCTTATCACTTACAAATTCATGGCCAGGACGCGGCCTTACGCGGTGGTGCTCATTTTTATCCTCGCTGCTATTATTGCGCCGACGCCGGATCTCTTGACCCTCATCGCGATGGGGTTGCCGATGGCTTTACTTTACGAAAGCTGCATCTGGGTCGCCTGGTTGATGGAGCGTCGAAAATCGCGTTCGAGTCTTACCTGATCGCGTGGAAATCTCTTTCTATTACACCGTTTTCACTGTGGTCGCGTTCGTTCTCGGCGCGGCCATCGGCTCGTTTCTGAACGTCGGCATTTATCGGTTGCCGCGCGATATCTCGATTAAAGAACCGCGCCGTTCGTTTTGCCCGGTCTGCAAAGCACAAATTCCGTGGCAGCAAAATATTCCGCTGGTTAGCTGGCTGTTTTTGCGCGGCCGTTGCGCCAAGTGCGGGGCCAGGATTGCCTTTCGCTATTTCGGCGTCGAATTACTCACCGCGCTTTTGTTTCTCGCCGTTTGGGAATCTTTTCCGTGGAAAATCGCCGTCGCCTATTGGGTTTTCGTTTCGATCCTGCTCATCGCCACCTTTGTCGATCTCGAACACTTTATTATTCCTGATCAAATCACGATTGGCGGAACAATCGCAGGAATTGCCGCGAGCTTTATCGTTCCCGAGCTAATGAGCACGGATTCGCGTCTGGCTGCGCTGGTGCGCGCTGCTCTCGCCGCCGCGCTCGGTTACGTGATTTTGTGGATCGTGCTTGAAGGTGGCAAGATCGCTTTCGGCAGAAAACGAGTAAAGCTGGATGGACCAACTCCGTTTACCTGGACGCGCCATGGCGACGACGCCGAGTTCGTCGTGGGGGAAGAACGCAGTTTGTGGAGCGATTACTTCGCGCGCGAAAAAGACCGCCTCTTACTCCACTGCGACGAAGCGACGATCGACCATCGCGTTTTTGGAAATGAGGTCCTGGAGTTCCACTACAACCGCGTCCGGGTCGGCGCTGATGAATTCGTGCTCGATACGGTCGATCGGATTTCCGGTATTGCGCACGAGCTGGAAATCCCGCGCGAAGCAATGGGGCGCGGCGATTTAAAATTCCTGGCAGCGATCGGCGCCTTTCTCGGATGGCGCGGTGTTTTGTTCAGCATTTTCGCCGGTTCGGTCGCCGGTTCAATCGTTGGCCTGGCCACGTTGCTCATCGGGAAACGCGTGTGGTCGGCGAAATTGCCGTTTGGTCCTTACCTCGCCTTCGGCGCGCTTACCTGGATGTTCTTTGGTGAAAAGTTCGTGCAGTGGTATTTGCAACTGGTGAACCCGAGCTAAGGCCGGGCGCGAGCGGTCTTTAGGACAACGGCGTAAACGCGAACCATTGTGGCCAGTAGCAGCTGACCACTTCTTCCAAAACTCGTGCCCAATTCTGCATCGCATCGGCGATGACTTCGTCCCGCGGTGCCGCGTTGCGGAAAGAAACGATTGGTTCGCGCGCGATGATCTTGTATGTGCGATAGCCGGTCCGGACGATGAAGAGGGGATAGATTGGTGTCTCGGAAGCGAGCGAAAGAACAAAGGGTCCGTTCGGCAAAAGAATCTCGCGATTAAAGAATTTCACGGGCGCGCGAGCGACTTCGCCAACCACACGGTCGCCCTGAATCGAAATGATCTCTCCACTGCGCAAAGCGTTTAGCAAATCGAATGCAAGCGCAGTTCCATCGCTGCTGTAGCCGACTTTGACCGCCCCGGTGCTCGATTGTTGCAAGGCAAGGTCGAGGTGTTGGGCGGCGAGCGCGTCCGGCTCCGGCGCGCGGACCATCTGGATTTGGCGATGGAATTTTTCAGCGAACAACGCGGCGCCCAAATCGTAGTTGCCCATGTGCGCGGTCAGAACAACTCCACCTCTCGCGGTGGCGAGCTGATCCAAAAATCTCCCGCCCTCGAGTTCGTACGTAAATCCGGCCTTCGACATTCGATAGGCCGCCGCATCGGTCAGCGACCAACCGAAATTTTTGAACACCCGAAGGACGCGCAGACAATTCATCAGGCGCCACGAGGCGGGACGAATCAGACTTAAATTTCGCAGAACGGATTTGCGCGCCGGAGCCGCGACGAAGAAAAACAGGAAAGCCGCGATCCAAATTAATGGCCGATGCAAAATCGCCGGAAGATTGCGCACACCCCAATCGACGAAGCGTCGCCAAAAAACTCCGTGCACAGCAAAGCTGTGCCACCAGTGGCGCTCCGCGCCGGTCACGCTTCCACCGGTGTGCCTGCTTCGCTTCGTTTGGCTGGCGTGGTTGCCGGCGAGGCGAATATCAGCCGCAGATTCGTTAGCTCGGCTTTCCACCAACGCAATAATCCTTTGCGCAGCAATTTCGTCACGCGAAAATCCGGGACGAAGCCATCGTATAGTTCGCGCCAACCGACATTGCGCCGGGCAAAATAGCCTGTTGCCAAGCGGCGTTTGGCCAGCGCAACTAGGCGGCGATTGTAAAATTTCATCAAGCTGGCCGCGATGCGCCCACGCCGGCCGTGAAATGGCAGCACGAGAAAGGCTTCCTCAGGATTTCGGTACGCCGGAATTACCAGTCCGAAATAATACGACGCCACATCGAGCAGGAAACCGGCCGACATCAGCTCGGCGTCGCCCATGTAGTAATATTTATCTTTGTATAGGGCCTCGAACCACGATCGATACATGATCGCATATTGCGCGTTGTAGTGCGTGACGTTTGCGGTCACATCTTCGCCAACAAGATTTCGTCCGACGAAATCGGCCACATAGTTGCTGGTGTAGGAACAAAAGTCGAGACCTGGACTGTAAAGTGGATCGATAAATCCCGCGGCGTCACCGACGCACGCCCAGCCATCGCCACAAACTTTTTCGCTGTAATACGGCAGCGCCGAAAACGCGTGCAGATCTCCCTCAATCGCGCGCGCGTCGCGAAAAATTTCACGTCCGACCGGATTCGCCAGAATGTGCGCGTGCAATCGTTCGGCGATATTCGCGCCCTCGGGCAATTGGAAAATTCGGCTGTCGTAAACAATTCCGGCGCTCACGTCGCCGCCGCGGAGTGGAATGATCCAGCACCACCAACCGTGTCCCATCAGATGATTGGTCGCCCATGAGCGCGCCGTCCGGCAGGCGTCCATGTAATCGCGAAATTTCTCCCGCCAGTCGTAACTGTCCCAATCTTTCACACCGGTGAACCGGGCCCAGACCGCATTGATCGGATGCTCCTGGTTCGGCCGATAGTGACCGAGCTTGCGCGCGAGCAACGTCGTGCGACCGCTCGCGTCGATCAGCCAGCGCGCACAGATTGTGTGTTGCGACCCATCTGTCCCATACGACACATGAGACCTATACGGCCCATCAAGCTCGATCCTGCCGACTTTCGCCGGGCGCAATAATTCGCAGCCGGCGTCCACTGCGCATTGCAGCAAATGTGAATCGAGTTTTGCGCGATCGACCTGAAACGTTTGCACGCGGGCGTTGTAGCGTGGCCCAATCTCGACGCAATCGTCGAAGCGTTGTTCCGTCGAATTACAAAACCACATCCGCAGTCCCTGCTTGGCGAGCTGCTCATGACCGAGATAATTCGTCAGGCCAAGAATGCGCGTCATGTAGCAACTGCTCACTTCCGTGGTCGATTCGCCGACTTTGCGATCGAACGCGGCATTCTTCTCGATAATGAACACACGCGCGGCCGGATGTTTGCGCTTAATCATGAGCCCCGTGGCCGCACCGGAAAAAGCGCCGCCGATGATCACGACATCATAATCGAACTCCATCGCTGAGAGAGAGGATGGACTTTGGCCGCGCCAAACGCAATTGTGTTCCCTTAATGATCTTCAAGAACGGGCGGTTGATTTTCCCGAATGGCGTTCGCGACGGATTGGACCTGGTCGCTGAAAACGGGATGATCACGGCGATTCGCGCGCAAGCTGCGGCGATTGGCGAGACGATTGTCGATCTGGAAGGCAATTATCTCGCGCCCGGCTTCATTGATCTTCATGTCCACGGCGCGATGGGTCGCGACACAATGCAAGCGTCGACCAAAGCTTTTCGCACGATCTGCGATTATCACGCGAGCGGCGGGACGACGTCGCTGCTCTTAACGACTGCGACCGCGCCCATCAAAAGCATTGTCAAAGTCGTTAACGAAGTCCGTGACGCTAAGTCGTCGATAAAACAAATCGCCGGCGTGCATGTTGAAGGTCCATTCATTTCGAAAACGAAGCCGGGTGCACAACGCGCGAGCTTAATGCGAAAACCGACTCGAAGAATCTACAAACCTTTGCTCAATCACAGCGACGTGATCAAAAGAATGACGCTCGCTCCGGAATCCCCCGGCGCACTCGCCCTGATCGATGAATTGCGTAAACGCAACATCTCTGCCAGCGGCGGTCACAGCGACGCATGGGAAGACCACGCGCGCACCGCGTTTGAGCATGGAATGCGGAGCGTCACACACACCTTCAATTGCATGTCGAGCACGCGTCGTCGCGGAATCGATCGGGTTGCTGGTTTGCTCGAGTTCGCGATGAGCGAACCGGGGATCATTTGCGAACTCATCGCCGACGGTCATCACGTTTCGCCGACGCTGATGAAAATGTTGTATCGCGCCAAGAATTTCACTGGTATTTGCCTCGTCACTGATGCCACCGCCGGCGCCGGCTTAAAGGACGGCTCGAAATTCTCGCTCTATGGGAACAAGTGCATTGTCGAGAAAGGCGTCTGTCTGCTCGCGGATCGTTCCGCGCTCGCCGGCAGCGCGTCGCGCATGATCGATCTCGTTCGGACGATGGTAACCAAAGTCGGAGTGCCGCTGCACGAAGCTATTGCCATGGCGACCGATACGCCCGCGTTCGTGATCGGTTTGAGCAAGGGTCAATTCAAAATCGGCGGCGATGCCGACCTGGTTGTCATTTCGCGGGAGCTCGAAGTGCTCCGAACATTCGTTGCCGGCGAAGAGGTTTTTCGGCGCTAGAGCGACAACAAAAATTCGGCGATGTCGAGCGATGCGCGCGGGCGGCTCAGTTTGCCGATGTTCGCCGACCATTGGTGCCACTGCTTGGCGTCACTTGCGAAAGCGCGCTGAACTTGTGCGACGGCTTCATCGTTCGAAAGCGCGATCGCGCCGGAGTTCGTTTCAACGATGAGTCGCGCGTTACCTTCTTCTTGCCCGGAAACGACGTGATTGATGACCATCGGACATCCAGCGGCGATCGTTTCCTGGACCGTCGCGCCACCGGCTTTACCAATGAGTAAATAATTTTCGCAAAGCAGACGCGGCATCTCCTCGGTCCAACCGAAGATGTCGATTTTGCGGTTGCCCGCCGCTTTCTCAATCGCCCGATGAAGTTTCTCGTCGCGACCCACGGTCACAGTTAGCTGAATATCGAGCTCGACAAGTTTCCGCACGAGCTGCGGCGCGCGGCGCGTGCCGGCGTTAATGACATAGAGAACGCGAGGAACGACTTTTACCGGCGATTGTCGATTTTTGCCGAAATCAGCAAACCGTGGGCTGACTGGAAAACCGAATACTTTAATTTTTTCCGGCGGCACCCCGCCATTGCGAACGACGGCCGCGCTTTGTTCGTTGGCGACGAAAAAGTAATCGGCCGGTGAGCGATACCAAATCGCGTTGACCGTAATTGAGTCGGTCACGACCGCGATGTTTTTGCAACGGCGTTCGCTTCCCAAAATCTGATCCAACAAATAAGGATAAGGCGGAAATGTGGAGACGACGACGTCCGGTTGAAAACGATCGAGCAAGCGGCCAAGATTTTTCTTGAGGCCGTGAAATCGTTGGAATCGTTGGTCGAAATCCTTTTTCCGATCGAGCCAGTTGTAAACGTAGCCCCATGATTTCGGCCAGTGGTTGATCAGCGCCATATACGCACGCCGGACAATTTCATTAAATGCGCCAAACGTTTCCGGGAACAAATCGCGCAATTCGACTTCAACTTTTGGCGCAACCCGGGCCAGGCCGGCACGAATTCCTCTTGCGGCGCTGTTGTGCCCTTCACCGAATCCGGCGGTGAGGATCAAAATTCTTTTCACGATGCGATGTCGATCTTTCCGCCGGCAATGCGACGGAAGTTTAATGGATATTTCCGGTCGGCAAAGTAAACTCTGAAAAGTGTGAAATTATTGCGCGTGATCTGGAAAGTGTTTCGACGGTTGGTGTGGGAAACCGCGACCGACAACACGACCGGCCTCGCCGCGCAGATGGCTTACACGCTTTTGGTTGCGCTGGCGCCGATGCTCCTCTTTCTCTGGCATCTGCTCGGGTTGTTCGGAACCGATCCGGCAAAGCTGCACGGAATTTTCAATGTTTTGAAAAGTTTTATGCCGCCGGACCCGAAGGTTCAGGACGTTCTCGACGCTGCCGCCGCAAGCGTGGTGGTGACCGGCTCGAGCGGACTACTGGCAAACGCCGGCATCCTGCTTGGGATTTATTGCGGCACGGTCTTCATTGCGACGATCTCGAAGGCACTAAGCCATACCTACGGAGTCACTGAGCCACGCAATTGGTGGTCGAAGTACATCATCTCGTTTTTGCTTCTGTTTTGGTTCGGCATCATAATTCTGGTCTGTTTTAACGCCATGGTCTTCGGCGAAACGCTGGCTGGAATTGCCGAAGTCAATTTTCAACTGACAGTGCCGCTGCAGCAATGGGTGGCTGCGCTGAATCTTCCGCTCACGGCTATCGCTCTCGTGATCCTAGCCCTTTGGCTGTATCTTGTTACCCCTGAAAATTATTTGACCTTTCGTCAGGCATTGCCGGGCGCGATTTTTTTCTCGGTGGGCTGGATCACGGTAACGAAACTTTTTCAGCTCTACGTTGCTCGCTACAGTCGCTACGACGCAACGTATCTCGCACTGGCGTCGATCATCATTTTGCTGACCTGGATGTATTTCACTTGTTTGTTCCTGCTACTCGGGGGCAAACTGAACGCGATCCTTCGCCGCGAACGAGAAAAGCGTGGCAAATCCGAAGCGCGGGAATCGGCGATGCAGCCGGTGTAATTGGGGACGTCTTGATTTCGTTGCCGGTTGATCGCGCGTGACACTCTGTTACGCTGCGCAGCAGTGTTACGTTTCCGCGTTTGTAGTTTTCTCGCGCTTAGCGCGGTCATTGGCGGCTTTGTCCTTCAGGCGCAACAAACCGACCAGGAGAAACCGACGCGAATTCTGAAGGCTCGCGCCGTGAATTCATCATCGCCGGACGAATCGCCGAGCCCGACACCGAAGCCAAAAACTTCGGCGCACAAGAAAAAGAAAGCGTCGTCGCCGTCGCCAAAACCAAAGGCGAAAGCACGGAAAACGCCGGCGGAAGAACCCGAAGCTTCGCCGACTCCGAGCGAAACGCCGGAGGCCACGCCAAAGCCGAAAGCGAAGAGGTCTCCAGCGAAAGAAGTGTCGCCAAAAGGAAAGAAAAAAAAGAAAGCCGGCGCCGCAAAATCGCCGTCGCCGCACAAAAAGGCTTCGCCAAAACCCAGCGAAACGCCGGCGGCGCAAGCAAGCGCGATGCCGCCGCGCGCAATGGCGGTTCCAAGTCCCAGTGCGGCTCCATCTCCTCTGTCGAGAGCGAAATCTGCGCTGGCTGCGCCGGTTGAAGAACCAGAACAATTAACGATCGAGAAATATGGTTACGAAAAACCGCGCGGTTTTTGGGCGCGACTATTTGGCGGCGGCGGACGGAGCAGCAGCAGCGGCGCCGGTTACCGTTATCTGACGCGCTCGGTCCGTGATCAAATCGATCGCGCGCCGGTCGCGCGGAGTCGCTGGCAATATATTGTTGTGCACAATAGCGGAACGCGTCAGGGGAACGCGGCCGCATTCGATTACTACCACCGGCGCATTCGCCGGATGCAAAACGGACTCGCTTATCATTTCGTCATCGGGAATGGGACCTCCACCGGCAATGGGCAAATTGAAGTGGGCGACCGGTGGCGGCGGCAAATCAACGGCGGCCATGTTCACAGCGATTACTTGAACAACATCGCGCTCGGCATTTGTCTGGTCGGCGATTTCAATCGCGATCAACCGACGCGCGCGCAGCTCGATTGCTGCGAAGAATTAATCCGTTATCTCCGGCAACGCTGCGGGAAAGTGGGCGATCATTATCCGATTGTGAAGCCGCATCGCGAAATGAATCCGCCGCGCTGGGCAACCGATTGCCCGGGGGACGCTTTCCCCTATTCGTGGTTCCGCCGGTTCCAGGAATAATTTAATTGCGCGTCGCCACGATGACGTGGCTTTCCTTGTAATTCCAGCGGTAGCCGAAGTTGAATTCAATTGGCGGCGGACCGCTCTGCTCGAAAATCTCCTTTAGTTTCGGTTGATAGTGTTGTTTGAAAATTTCGATCGGACCGATGTAGGTGCCGAAGACGCGAATGTTCCATTTGCCACGATTGAAATCGGCAAGCGGAATGCCGGCATCGTCCTGCACGATCGTAGCGCTGTGGTCGATGATGAAATTACGGATGCGACTGAAACCTTCTTCAAACATCAAATAGGACGATGATTTTAGAAAACTGGAGCCGACTCCGAAGTGGTCGCAAAATTTTAAGAAACCGCTGGAGGCGAGGCCGCCGTCGGAAATGTCGGTCGTGAAATAGTAAAGGGTCTGTTGCTGACCCGACTGGTTGTCGATGTAATTGATTCTCACTCCGTTCGCGCCAATTCGCCGGCTTTGCTGGAATTGTCCGCCTGAGCTCAACGAGCCGAAGCTGACGTCGGTGATCGATTTGTCCCCGCGCGCGAGAAAAACGTAGAGGATCGGCAAGGTGCCTTTCAGTTCCTGCGAATCAAGACTTACCTTCATGTCTTTCGTGATGAAAAAGCTGAAGCGAAGCGAAGAATACATCTCTTGCTCGAGGTTGTGCAGCGCGCTCCCAAGATTGCCGATTTGCAGTGGATCGGGGGGCGGGCCCATCGATTCCTTTCCGCAGAGAATGTAAACGGACGCTTTTGGAAAGAATTGATCGACGTAGAGAAAATCGGGACCGCTGAACATGTAGAACACGACCGGAACCTGATTTCGCGCTTCCGGAAAATATTGCGCTTCCCAGGCGTGCAGCTTTGCCAACTGCCGGGTGCTTAGTTTAGCGAAAGCCTGTTCGAAATTAGCGGTGTGCTCCTGCCAGGCCGGATCGCTGGTCAGCGAAGCGAGCGGAGAGTTTTTTGGAAGCGGCATACCAGCGAGAAAGCGCGCGGTGTCGTCCGGCGGCGGCTGGGCGTGGGCAATCTGCGCCAACGCGAAAATCGACCCGCCTACGCCGAAGGCTACGGCGCGGCAGGCATGCGCGAAGATCGACCGGTTGGCGCCTGTGATCTTTCTCCCGGCGAATTTTTTCATTGGCCAGCACTGACGCGTTTCCCGGCGCAAAAGTAAAGTAAGAAGCCGATAATTGCGGTGACCAGGCCCGCGACGGATTCCGTGGTCTTTGAGATCAAAAGATAAATCATCATCCAAATGGTGATGGCAGCAAAAAGGAGCGGCGGCAAGGGGTAGAGCCAGACGCGATAAGGTCGCGAGACGTTTGGTCGCGACCAGCGCAGCACGATTACCCCAATCACAGTGAGGAGGGAGCAGAGAAGAAGCGCGAATTGAATGTACACGACGACGAGCTCGAAACTACGCGTCAACAAAAGCAGATTTACGATCAGCAATTGAACGAGGACAGCGTTCGCCGGGACGCCTCCCGTGTTTTTGCGGCCGAGAAATCGCAAGAGCCAATGGTCTTCGCCTATCGACATGGTGACGCGCGGTCCAATCCAGGTCATGGAACTGATGGCGGAAATTAACCCGAGACAAATCACCGCGCCGACAATGCGACCGCCGTTCTCTCCGAAAATGTGTTTGCCGGCGATCAAGCCAACCTCGAGTTGGCCGCGCATTTCGGATTCCGGCGTTGCTGCCAGAAAAACCGCATTGAGGAGGACGTAAGCCACGATGACGATGAGTGTGCCGGCGAGGAGCGAACGCGGAACGTTGCGTTCTGGATTTTTTACTTCGCTGATGATGTAACTGGACGCGTTCCAGCCCGAGTAGGAATACATCACGTAAACGAGAGCAACTGCGAACGCGCCGCTGAAGATCGACATCGTGTCGGCAGCGTGCGGGAAAAAAGTGATCGGCTGTTTTTCTTCGATGAGCAATCCGGCACCAATCAGCACGCCAACCAAAAGCAGTTTCACGATGGTCCAGAGATTTTGAAACGCGCTGCCAAGACGAAGATTTCCAAAATGAAAAAGCGCGACCATCCAGACCAGCACGAATGAAAGCAATACGGGCGAACCAAAATCAAAGACCCCGCGAAAATATTTTCCGAAAGCCATGGCCGCGAGTGCAATGGGCGCAGCGAAGCCGACCGTCGCCGAAATAAATCCAGCCATGAAACCGACGGCGGGATGATAAATTTCGGAAAGGAAATGATATTCGCCACCGGAGCGCGGGAGCGCTGCGCTAAGCTCGCCGTAGCAAAGCGCGCCGCAAAGCGCAGCGATTCCACCGACGATCCAGAGCATGAGCAAAGCAAAGCCGGAGTGAATGTCGGCAACCTGAAACCCGAGACTCGTGAACACGCCAGTGCCGATAATGTTGGCAATCACAATCCCGCAGGCCGTGAAAAAACCGACGGTTCGTCGAGGTGCGCGCAAATCCGCGCCGTCTGGCTGGGGGGATCTGTTCATGTTGGGGTCGACAATGGCATTTGCGCGAATGATTGGCTAATTGCTCGAACGATCACTGTTGTCAGAGGTGACCGACGGCATCATCGTGAACTCAAGATGAAAACGATTCTCTCCCTGGAAACCATGACCCAGCTGGCAGTGTTTCTTGAAAATCGCCCGGGCGCACTTGCTCGCGTATGCGAGGCTCTGGCCAAAGCCGGCGTCAACATCCATGCGCTCACCGTTTCGGACACGGTCGATCATGCAGTAGTGCGAATGATTGTGAGCGATGCCACTAAGGCGCTGATGCTTTTAGGTGAGCGTGGCGTACTCGCGTTCGAGAACGATGTGCTTTGCATCGATGCAGCAAATGAACTGGGTGTGCTCGGAAAAATTACCGAAGCGCTCTCGCGCGCCGAAGTGAACATCGAGTATGCTTATTTCGCGACAAGCGCGAACTCGCCCAAGGGCATCATCGTGCTGCGGCCATCCGATGTGGAAAAAGCGCGGCAAGCGCTCGCGAATCTCTAAACGAGGATCGCTTCAAGATTGGTCGCGATCATCGAGCCGGCCTCGCCATTCGTGGCGCGCCTCAGCGATGAGCGGTGCGAGACTGGCATAGAACCGAACGACGTAGACCAAATATCCGGCGAACGCAACCAGCTCGGCCGCGATCAGCCAAACGTGCGCGTTGTGCGCCAGAAAAACTTCCGGCCAGGTCCGAATCAAAATTGCCGAGACCAGGTTCAGAAAAAATATCGCCGGCAGAAGGAGAGCGATGTTGAGCCACTGATCGCGCCGGACGCGCACGGACAAGCGATCGCTCGCTTCGCCTGCACTATTGCGCATGCGCGCATAAATCAGCCGAAGATCGTAAACAAACAAAGTCCAACCAATTGCGATGAAAGCCGCTCCAAATCCAAACCAGCTCGCGGGCTTGCCAATTTGGGCAAATAGAATCGCCTCAACCAGGGCGCAGGCGATGTAGAGAAAATTGTGACCAAA